>CAMYYF010000004.1:0-31126 GCA_947303375.1 uncultured Lachnospiraceae bacterium | reverse complement strand
AAGAAAAATCTTATTACCGATTTCGGTAAATTTGCGGATCCTTTAGCCGACAAGTTGCTTGTTTGTTCCGCGCTAATATGTCTTTTAGCATTGGGATCATTAGGGAAATTTGGATATATCCTTGTGCTTGTGATAATCGGCAGAGATTTTATTATTTCAGGCTTCAGACTTGTCGCTGCGGGAAAAGGTGTAGTAATTGCAGCAGATATGTCCGGAAAAATTAAGACTACGCTTCAGATGATTATGATTTTATTTATCATCGCTGATTTAAGCTTCCTTGCAATCCCTACACTTATCCTCGAGATTGCAGTGCTTATTTTAACGGTTGTATCTCTGATTATCTGTATTGTCAGAAACAGAAAAGTTTTAGCTGAAACCAAATAACAACAATTTATTTACTTTCGGAGCTTTTATGATAGTTGAATACATTTCCGTCGGTACGGAAATTCTTCTTGGAAACATAATAAATACCAATGCCGCTTTTCTGGCAGAACAGTTTGCAAAGCTTGGACTTACCGCATATTATCAAACGAGTGTAGGTGATAATAAGGCAAGAATCAACGAATGTCTTGATATTGCGATTCAGCGTTCCGATATTATCGTTATTTCCGGCGGTATGGGACCATCTTCGGAAGATGTAACCAAAGAAAGTGTTGCAATGTTTCTTGGTAAAGAAACAATTGATGAGCATATAGACGGCTGTATAGTTATACCGAATGAATTCGGCAACTCTGCAGGAGAAATCATTGAAGATTCGGGACATATTTTCATTCTTTTACCCGGTCAGTTTAATGAAATGAAACCGATGTTTTTAAAATATGCGGTTCCTTTTCTTGAAGAAAAGTCCGATTCGGTTATCATTACAAAAACCGTTAAAATTGCCGGTTTGGGCGAGAGTGAAGTGGAAGAGAACATAAAAGATCTGATGCTTTTACATTCGAATCCATCAATCACAATTTATCCCAAATCCGGCGAAGTACATATTCATGTTACGGCAAAAGGCAACGATCAGGCCGAATGTGAGAGATTAATCAATCCCGTCATAAAAGAATTAAAAACACTGGTCGGTGAATATATTTATACAACCAATGATGAGGTTTCTCTTGAACAGGCGGTCGTAAATTTACTTTTATCAAACAAATTAACGGTTTCTACCGTAGAGTCCTGCACGGGCGGTATGGTATCCGCGAGACTTATAAATGTTGCGGGAGTATCCGAAGCTCTTAAAACATGCTACGTAACTTATTCTGATAAAAGTAAGCATAAAATACTCGGTGTAAAGAAATCATCTCTAGAAAAATACACAGCTGTATCAGAAAAGGTAGCCGAGGAAATGGCACTTGCCGACGATGTACCGAATAAAGCGGATGTTATAGTTTCAGTAACCGGAGTTGCGGGTCCTGACAGCCCTTATGAAGGTAAAGAAGTAGGACTCGTTTATATAGGCTGCAATGTGAAAGGAAAAATAACCGTAAAAGAATATAAATTCAAAGGCGACAGAACAAAGGTAAGAGAATGTGCCACAACTGCCGCACTTGATTTGATGAGAGTCTGTATACTTAAATACGTCAGTGAGACTCAGTTTGGAATGTAAGTAGAGGGAAATATTATGAATGAATATGTTTTTTGCCCGCGCTGCGGAGCCGTTACAAAACCGGGTGTTTGCACGAACTGCGGATATACAATTAATAAAGAAGAACAGTCTGCTGAAAATGTAATTGATTCAAATTATGAAAAAACACAACAGACGTTTTATACCGGACCGGAAAAAAAGAAGAGTGAACCCAATACTAATAAAAGTTCAAAAGGATGGATTATAGGACTTATAATCGGAGCAGTTGTTGTTTTGGCTACCATTATTCTTATAGTTGTTCTTGCACTCTTTGCATTCTTACCAATTGTTATTAAAGGTGTATATAATACTTCGCAGATAACAACCAATACATCGACCACAAATAATACCAATAATAACAACAATTCGAATCCAAACCTTTTCCCGGAGATAGGTCCGGATGAGGATCCCGATGATGATTCCGATGTCAATCCCGATGCAGATCCCGATGATCCCGATTTGGACCTTGATGTTAACGATCCCAATGACAATGAGTTTTATTATTACGCAACTACTATCGAGGGACTATATTCAGGCACTTCCAAATTTGATTACGATGATTTTATCAACAATATCGTTCCTTCTGCCAATGAATACTGGGATGAACCTGCAGAGGATAATTTTGATTATTTTATAAACGGTAATTATTCCTCATATCTAAGATCTGAAGTCAGTCATAATTTTATCGAAAGAGACGGCTTTGCGACTCCTTATTATGAGTATTTGGTTGATTCCTATATTGAGAACAAGAATTATACAGTTGAAAGAAGAGCCATCCGTTATGAGGGTGAATGCGACGGTATTTTCATCAATGCTTACTGTACTTATTATGCATTAAGCTCCGACAAGGTTGATTTTACTAAAGCTAACGAAGCATTAAGAAATCAGGCTATAAGTGAATTATATGAATTCGTTTCAAAAAATAAGAATACAAACTCGGACGAAACATTTAATTACACACTTTATACCGATTCGGTTGTAACTTTTAATAATGACGAGGTTATTTCGATTGGATTTTCGACCACTTCATATGTAAACAACTACATTGAGAATTTCTATATTCATGGAATTAATGTTGATGTTAAAAAGGGAGGAGTATTGGATAATACAGCAATACTCGATTTCAGAGGAGACTTTGCTGAATTTTTCGTAGAACGTTCAAATATTCAGAACAGTTACGTTGATGCCATCAATTACAGTCCTTCCGAAGATACCGCAAAGGTTTTCCAGGATGACGATGCACTGATTATGTTATTCACACCTCTCGGAATTGAAGTAGGAATTAATTATCGTTATCACGACAGTTACGGCTGGGTAACCGTTACATTAAATGATTTTGACGATTATTTTATGCACCAATACAGTTTTGATACCGATTGGGGTCATGGATACGATATTTATCAGTACGAAAAAGACAATAATATTTATTTTGATCCTTTCGCCAACGATGACCAGGAAGAATATTTTTATGATTTATAAAAATTTTGGGAATAACCCATAAATCTCTTTTTCTGATTCGTATCTTTATCAGAAAACAGGAAAACTCGTAAAAGATTTTTAGGAGGTTTGATATGAATAACGGAAAAGAAAAATGTAAAGCTCTTAAACAGATTCGTAAGCAGATTGCAGAAAATAATGACATAAAATATGTGGTTGAAGAATGCAAGCATAAAGGAAACTGCAAAGGCACATGTCCCAAATGTGAAGCTGAAGTAAGATATCTTGAGAGAGAACTTGAGAAAAGAAGAATGCTCGGACAGAAGGTTGCAATTGCGGGTGTTTCAGTAGGTATTGCAGCAACATTTTCAGCATGTTCACCAATGGATGTAGTATACGCAATTGCCGATCCCATAGCAAACATCTTTGACGGCGGAAATGATTTAGGCGGAGCAACTGCAACTCCGGTGGATTATGCAGGAGATATCCAGTATATCGAGCCTGAACTTGAGGGCGAACCTGTTGAATATATTCCCGAAGATTATAATACCGAAGGTCATGATAATGATGGATGTGAAGGTGATGACTGCACAGACGACGGTACAGACAATTTTTCAATGGAGCCCGAAAGCGGCGAAGCTCCTCCCGAAGATAGTTACGAACTCGAGGGAGGTGTTGAATATATTCCCGAAGATAACATTGAAATTACCATTGATGATATAGAATAAAAGATGAGCGAAAATAAAGGCGAGACAATAAAATTAGTCTCTGTAAGCAGAATAAGAACCAAGACAGACGGCGAGGGCGTAACAACCCTCGTTGTTTCTATGGGCTGTCCTTTAAGATGTGCTTACTGTATCAATCCTTTTACCTGGGACGGAAGCATTAAAGGCAAAACAGTAACGATTGATGAATTATACAATGAATTAAAAATAGACAATCTTTATTTCCTTGCCACTGGCGGCGGAGTTATGTTCGGCGGTGGCGAACCTCTTTTGAACGCTGATTTTATAAGCAATTTCATAAAAAAATATAAGAGTACCGGCTGGAAGTTCTCTATGGAAACGTCCATAAACGTTCCTCTTGAAAATCTTAAAAAAGTAATCGGTCTTATAGATTTGTTTATTGTCGATACGAAGGACATGAATAAAGAAAGATATGAATTATACACAAAGGCTGATTATGATAACTTTTTAAATAATCTTAAATATCTTTTAGGAGAAGTCGGTCCCGAAAAGATAATCTGCAGGGTTCCGGTTATTCCAAATTTTCATAAAGATAAAGAGTACGAAGACAACGTAAAAGCCTTGCAGGATATCGGAATTAAAGGAATTGAAGTATTCAGATACATTAATCCCTCTGACCGAAAAGAAATATCCGATAATGCAAAGAAAAATACAGAGGAATTCTTAAGCAAAATACAAAAAGATATTGAATAATAATGTTCGCAATGTTACTATTGTTTCATCTTATTTAGAGATTTCTTCTCTAGATTTTTCCCGAATGAAAAATAAAAGATGAAACGGAGTGATGCGATTGATTGTATAATATTTTTTGTTGACAAGAACAAATGTTTGGGTTAAACTATAAACAGAACGTATGTTTGATTGGAGGTTAAAATGGAAAGAGAAGAAAAGATTAAAGCGCTGGAAGCTGCTTTAACACAGATTGAGAAGCAATACGGCAAAGGTGCCGTTATGAAACTTGGAGATCCTGCAAGCCGCATGAATGTTGAAACCATTCCCACAGGATCAATAAGCTTAGATATAGCATTAGGTCTCGGCGGTATACCCAAGGGACGTGTAATAGAAATTTACGGACCTGAATCTTCAGGTAAAACAACGGTTACACTGCATATGATTGCAGAGGTTCAAAAGCGTGGCGGCATCTGCGGATTTATCGATGCAGAACATGCTCTTGATCCCGCATATGCAAAGAATATAGGCGTTGATGTTGACAATCTCTACATTTCACAGCCCGATAACGGCGAACAGGCTCTTGAAATTACAGAGACAATGGTTCGTTCAGGAGCTATTGATTTGGTAGTAGTTGACTCAGTTGCGGCGCTTGTTCCCAAAGCTGAACTTGAAGGTGATATGGGCGATGCTCATGTAGGTCTTCAGGCAAGACTTATGTCACAGGCATTAAGAAAACTTACAGGTGCAATCGGCAAAACAAACTGTACTGTAGTATTTATTAACCAGCTTCGTGAAAAAGTTGGCGTATTCTACGGTAACCCTCAGGTTACAACCGGTGGTAATGCACTTAAGTTCTATTCATCCGTTCGTATGGAAATCAAGAAAGTTGATTCCATCAAGGTTAACGGCGAAGTTGTCGGTAACAGAACCAGAGCAAAGATTGTAAAGAATAAAGTTGCTCCTCCTTTCAAAGAGGCTGAATTCGATATTATGTTCGGTGAAGGTATTTCTTTCGTAGGCGACCTTCTTGATCTTGCAACCGAGATTGATGTAATTAATAAATCCGGCGCATGGTATGCTTACCAGGGAAATAAAATCGGACAGGGCAGAGAGAATGCCAAGATTTATCTTCAGGACAATCCCGATGTATTAAAAGAGGTAGAAAATGCAGTAAGAACTCATTTTGATCTTCAGGATGTTCCTTCTGAAACAGACAAATAGTTTATTATAACTTCAAAGCCCGAAATCAATTTGGTTTCGGGCTTTTTTGTTTAGAGGATAAGACATGGAAATAAAAAATATTACAGATTTTAAATCCAATAAAAAGAAAATAGAAGCCGAAGGCGTAACTTTTGCTTTATATAAAAGCGATATTGCAAAGTACGACATTAAACTCGGAGAAATGCCTGAAAAAGTATACAAAGAAATCTTTTTAGAGATTCTACCTAAAAGAGCCTTGGACAGAAGTCTTAAAATAATAACCGGAAGAGATATGACGGAAGGTATGATAAGAGATAAACTCAGAGAAGATTTATATCCTTCGGAGATTATTGATTCTGTAATTGAAAAGCTGAAACTTGAAAGACTTATTAATGATGAACGATTTATAAGAGGCTTTATAGAGGGCAAGAGTTCAAAGAAGAGTAAAAGAGATATTATGGTTGCTTTATCTTCTAAAAGAGTCGATATGAATCTGGCAGAAAGAATATATGCCGAATTATCTGAAGAAGGCAGTTTATCTGATGAAAAGGAGCTTATAGTTAAGCTGTTAGAGAAGAGGCATTACGATTTTGATAATGCTGATTTTGAAGAAAAGCAAAAGCAGATTAGATACCTTCTTGGTAAGGGCTTTTCTTATGATTCAATTCATAGTGCTTTGAAGGATTAAAAATACTTTATTTTGTGGTTCAAAGTCAGTTTTGGTTTACAATAATTCTTGACATATTTTTTTAAACAATATAAGATATAAATGTTGTAATTTAAAATATGGGGTTATTATGCCCTGTACATACCGTACAATGATAACTTAATAAGGAGGTAAGACAATCAATGGTTGGACAAGTTAGTGTGGTTGTTTTTCTTGTTGCCATATTAATTACTGCCATTCTTGTTGCGCTTGTTTCCGTCCTGATCACATATTTTGTTTATAAGAACAATATCAAGAGCAAAATCGGTAATGCCGAAGAAAAAGCTCGTGAAATTCTTGATGAAGCGTTAAAAACAGCAGAAGCTAAGAAACGTGAAGGTTTACTTGAGATCAAGGAAGAATCAATAAAGTACAAAAATGAGATCGAAAAAGAGAACAAGGAACGCAGAGCTGAACTTCAGAGAAGTGAAAGAAGAGTACAGCAGAAAGAAGAAAGCGTAGACAAGAAGCTCGAACAGATTGAGCGTAAGGAAGCAGCAATTTCTTCGAAAGAAGCAGAACTGGCTAAAGAAAAAGAATCCGTTTCTAAACTTAACGAGCAAAGATTGAAAGAACTTGAACGTATTTCAGGTTATACCTCTGAAGAAGCAAAAGAGTATTTGTTAAGAATTGTTGAAGATGATTTGAAACACGAGAAAGCCGTCCGGATTAAAGAAATGGAAAACCAGGTGAAGGACGAGAGTTCTCAGAAAGCCAAGGAGTATGTTGTAAATGCCATTCAGCGTTGTGCCGCAGATCATGTTTCAGACGTGGCAATCTCCGTTGTAAACCTTCCCAATGATGATATGAAGGGAAGAATCATCGGACGTGAAGGCAGAAACATCAGAACCCTTGAACAGATGACGGGTGTTGAGTTTATTATCGACGATACTCCCGAAGCTGTTGTTTTATCAGGCTTTGATGCCGTAAGAAGAGAAGTTGCGAGAATTGCTCTCGAAAAACTTATCCTAGACGGCAGAATTCATCCGGCCAAGATTGAAGAGTCGGTTGAAAAGGCCCAGAAAGAAGTCGAGAATATAATGAAAGAGGAAGGTGAGAACGCTGCTCTTGAAGCCGGTGTTCATGGAGTTAATCCCGAACTCATTAAAATCCTCGGCAAATTACATTTCCGTACAAGTTTCGGTCAGAATGCACTTAAGCATTCAATTGAAGTTGCTCATATTGCAGGTCTTCTTGCAGAAGAAATCGGTCTGGATGCAAAGATGGCCAGAAGAGCAGGACTTCTTCATGATGTCGGAAAAGCAGTCGATCACGACCAGGAAGGTACACATGTTACTCTCGGTACCGAGCTTTGCCGCAAATATCATGAACCCGCAATTGTTATAAATGCGGTTGAATCACACCATGGTGATGTAGAACCTACTTCTCTTATCGCACGTATTGTTCAGGCTGCGGATGCTATTTCGGCTGCAAGACCCGGTGCCAGAAGAGAAACATTAGGTGCTTATACCACGAGACTTACTGAACTTGAAGAATTATCCAACAATTTTGACGGCGTTGAAAAATCTTTTGCTATTCATGCAGGACGAGAAATACGTGTAATGGTAATACCTGATAAAATCACTGATGATGATATGGTATTGCTTGCTCATGACATTTCCAAGAAGATTGAGGATGAACTTAAATATCCCGGTCAGGTTAAGGTTAATGTCATCAGAGAAACAAGAGTTATTGATTATGCTAAGTAAAATTAAAACCCCTTGCGAAAGCGAGGGGTTTTTTGATGTAAAAAACTTGTATTTTTTCTTGAAGAATTGCTTTTCTAGTATTAAAATAAAAACCGTGTATGATTATTGTTCAAAGGAGTAGTTTCGTTAGAAACGTAAGATTTTATGAAAAAATACTCTTTACTTACAAAAGATGAACTCATGGAACTTAAAAACGAGTTTCTTAATGAGTACGAGGATTTAAAAGCTAAAGGACTTAAATTAAACATGGCAAGAGGTCTTCCCGGAGCTGAACAGCTTGATATGGAAGCAGATTTCTTCAATACATTAAATCCCATGTCTGAGTTTAAATCCGAAGCAGGCATTGACTGCAGAAACTATGGTGAGCTCCTTGGTATTACAGAAGCCAGAAGACTCATGGGAGATATGATGAATATTTCTCCCGATAATGTAATAGTTTTTGGTAACTCGAGCCTTAATATCATGTATGATACGGTTTGCCGCTCTATGATACTCGGTGTTTGCGGTTCAACACCCTGGTGCAAGCTTGATAAGGTTAAATTCCTTTGCCCCGTACCCGGTTATGACAGACATTTTGCCATAACAGAGCAGTTTGGCATTGAAATGATAAATATTCCCATGAAGGCCGACGGTCCTGATATGGATATGGTAGAAGAGTATGTTAATAACGATCCTGCCGTAAAAGGTATCTGGTGCGTACCTAAATATGCAAATCCTACAGGTATTTCTTATTCGGATGAAGTAGTTAAAAGATTTGCCGCATTAAAGCCTGCAGCTGAAGACTTCAGAATTTTCTGGGACAATGCTTATAATATCCATCATTTATATGATGATAATCAGGATAATATACTTGAAATCTTTGCAGAATGCTGCAAAAACGGAAATGACGATATGGTTTATAAATTCTGTTCGACCTCTAAAATCACATTTCCCGGCAGCGGTATAGCAGCTCTTGGTACTTCAAAGAAGAACCTTGATTATATAAAGAGTGTTATTACCATTCAGACAATCGGTCATGATAAGCTTAATCAGTTAAGACATGTCAGATATTTTAAGAATTTCGACGGTATGAAGAAACATATGAAGAAACATGCGGAGATTTTAAGACCGAAATTCGAAATGGTACAGGAAAAACTCGAAAAAGAACTTGGTGGACTTGGAATTGGTTCTTGGACCAATCCTCACGGCGGTTACTTTATTTCCTTTAATTCTCTTGACGGATGCGCCAAAGAGATTATTGCAAGATGTAAGGAAGCCGGGGTTACAATGACCGAAGCCGGAGCTACATATCCTTATAAAAAGGATCCGTTTGATTCAAACATCAGAATTGCTCCTACATTCCCGCCTATCGATGAACTTTCACAGGCAATTGATATATTCTGTCTGGTAGTAAAACTTGTAAGCGTAAGAAAATATCTTGATGAAATAAACTAAAAATTTTTAAAAGCCATCCTAAAAAGGGTGGCTTTTTTGATGACCTGAAGAGTCAATATTTTATGATTTACATAAATGATTTTCATAAATAAAATATAACTATTTTTAATTGACATAAAAAACTCAATTTGTCCATTTTCCTATATATAGTTATAATTCTTTTATCTGATTCTAGATATAGAAACGTTCTTTTTAAGTGCCTAAAAATAGGCAATTTTTCAAAATTAATTCCATTTTTTAATTGCTTTTTTGACCTGTTTTTAATATAATAACTTATGCAGTCAACGATTAACATAATTAGTTGACTCCTCTTAAACAAATTGGGGTTTGGAAGGTCTTATGGAAAAGCAGATTCAGCTGTTTATAGATTACATACATAATAAGAAAAAAACGTCCAATAATACTGAGATGTCATATAAGAGGGATTTGCTTAAGGTTGTTTCCTATTTAAAGGATAAAGGTATCAACAAATGGGAAGATGTTAAGTTTGAAGATCTCAAAGCATATATTGATTCAATGTTTGAAGAGAACTTTGCAAATGCCTCTATTTCCAGAAGTGTAGCTTCCGTAAAAGCATTATTTGCTTTTCTTCAATATTCTAAAGTAGTCACTGATGATGCAGCCAAAGATTTAAAGGCTCCTAAAATCGAAAAGAAAATGCCCAGCATTTTATCGAAGAACGAAGTAACCCTCCTCCTTGAACAGCCTTCGGGTAAAACTCCCAAGCAGATTCGAGACAAGGCAATGCTTGAGCTTTTATATGCAACAGGTATCAGAGTCAGCGAACTTATATCTCTCGAAAATTCAGACATTAACTTAAACATGGATTTTATTAAGATTCGTGATTTGAAAAAAGAAAGGCTTATTCCGTTTGGAACCAAGGCCCATAATGCAATGACCGAATATATTTTAAATTCGAGAGACGTTTTGCTTGAAAACAACGAATCCAAGTATTTCTTTGTAAACTGCTCAGGTTCACAGATGTCCAGACAGGGATTCTGGAAACTGATTAAGAGTTATACCAAAATGGCCGGCATTGATGCCGACATTACGCCTCATACATTAAGACATTCGTTTGCCGCACATCTTGTGGAAAACGGAGCAGAACTTAAAGCTGTTCAGGAAATGCTCGGACATTCCGATATTTCCACTACTCAGATTTATCTTAACAATACACAGAATCATTTAAGAGACGTGTATGACAAGACTCATCCGAGAAGCTAATCCTTGAAAAACAAAAAGATTTGGAATTAATTTTCCAAATCTTTTCTTCTATCATTTCAAATTATTTGATTCTTTAAAGATATTTTGAATATTATTTTCAAAAAACATTCTTTCATCATATCTTAGTGAAATTAATCTTTCTTTCCTTAAAATCCGCAATATACTCAAAACCTATTCCTTTTAAAATATCATAGGCTTCTTTTATGCCGTATGCTACGTCTTCGGGTTTGTGTGCATCAGAGCCGAAAGTGATTATTTCACCGCCGCATTCCTTATAAAACTTAAGTATTTCTTCGCTGGGATTGAACATATTGTAGCCTTTTCTTCTTAAGCCGCCGGAATTAATCTCGATTCCCTTGCCGTCTGCGACGAGAATTTTGAATATTGCTTCCAAAATATCCTTATAATTTTTAATGCTTCGTTCTTCTTCGGTTGTAGTTGTGTATCTTAAACAGTAATCAAGATGGCCGTATACATCGAAATCCTTAAATTCGCTTACATTTTTAAGTATTTCATTATAATAAAGCTTTACACCGTCCACAGGATTGTTGAATTCTTCCCAGTATGTGTGAAGATAAGGGTCTAATCCGTCAGCGGTATGAGATGATAGAATAATGAAATCGTAAGGATATTCTTTTACGATATCTTTGCACATATCGTATATTTTAGGATATATACCGAGTTCCATACCGACTCTTACTTTAATTCTTGACTGAATTGAGTCATCGTTTCGTATTTTAATTGCTGCTTCATTGTAGCTTTTGGCATCAAGATCGAATATTGCATCCTCGCCTTCCTGATAGCAGGGGAACAAAGGATCGTAATGGTCCGTTAGGCATATAATATCAAGGCCCTTTGAAACGGCCGAATCAATTATATCCGATATTTTAGCCTGGCTGTCTCCCGAAAAAGAGGAGTGCATGTGCTGGTCTGATTTAATCATAGATTTCTCCTTATATAATATATTTTATATACGAATAAAATCATGTGTGTTGTTTTAATATCTAAAACAAGTGTAATTATATTATAATTTTTGAAATTTTTAAATTATTTGTGTATTTTATGGTATAATAAATTTCGATTTTTTAAAATAACGAAAGGAATAATCCTAAAATTGGGATTTTAAATCAAAAATGACCAAGATCAGAACAAGATTTGCTCCTTCACCCACGGGCAGAATGCATGTCGGAAATTTAAGAACTGCGCTTTATGCTTACCTTATTGCAAAGCATGAAGGCGGAGATTATATTTTAAGAATAGAAGATACCGACCAGGAAAGATATGTTGAAGGTGCGGTAGATATTATATACAGAACTCTTGAGAAAACAGGCCTTATCCATGACGAAGGCCCTGACAAAGACAAGGGATTCGGTCCTTATGTTCAGTCTGACAGACAAAAGAGCGGTATTTACCTTGAATATGCCAAGAAACTCGTTGAAAAAGGCGAGGCTTATTACTGTTTCTGTGATAAGGAAAGACTTGCAACTTTAACCAGAGTTGAAGGTGACAAGGAAATTAATGTATATGACAAGCACTGTTTATCCTTGTCAAAAGAAGAGGTAGAGGCTAATTTAAAGGCCGGAAAGCCCTATGTTATAAGACAGAACAATCCTAATACCGGTACTACAACCTTCCATGATGAGATTTACGGAGATATCAGCGTAGACAATGCAGAACTTGATGATATGATTCTTATCAAGTCCGACGGTTTCCCCACATATAACTTCGCAAACGTAGTTGATGACCATCTTATGGGCATTACACATGTTGTAAGGGGTAATGAATATCTTTCTTCATCACCCAAATATAACAGACTTTACGAGGCATTCGGCTGGGAAGTGCCTGTTTATGTGCATTGTCCTTTGATTACAGACGAAAATCATCAGAAGCTTTCAAAGCGCTGCGGACATTCTTCATATGAAGATTTGATTGAGCAGGGATTTTTATCAGAAGCGATCGTTAACTTTGTAGCTCTTTTAGGATGGAGTCCCGAAGGCAATCAGGAGATTATGTCTTTGGACGAACTCATAAAAGCTTTTGACTATCATCATATCAACAAATCACCCGCCGTTTTTGACTATACCAAGTTAAAATGGATGAACGGCGAATATATTAAAGCAATGGATTTCGATGCTTTTTATGAGAAAGCACTTCCTTATATTAAAAATACAATCTCAAAGGATTTGGACTTTAAGAAAATAGCCGAAATGGTTAAGACAAGAATCGAAGTTTTCCCTGATATTCCCGATCATATCGATTTCTTTGAGGCTGTGCCTGAATATACAAGCGAAATGTATGTTCATAAAAAAATGAAATCCGATAAAGCAACATCACTTGAAGCTTTAAAAGAAATACTGCCCGTACTTGAAAATCTCGATGAAAAAGGTTACAACAACGACGAATTATATGCTTTGCTCGTTGATTTTGCCGCCAAGAAGGAGATTAAGAACGGAACGATTCTCTGGCCCGTAAGATGTGCTCTTTCCGGAAAACAAATGACTCCGTGCGGCGCGACCGAGATCCTCGAGGTTCTCGGAAAGGAGGAGTCGCTTAAAAGAATTAAAGCGGCAATAGAAAAATTATCGAATGATATTTGATGAAAACCAAATAAGTGTTATCAAAGCGAGTCCGGGGGCCCTCTTAGTTACAGCGGGGCCCGGCTCCGGAAAAACTGCGGTTTTAACGCAAAGGGTTATTTATCTTAATAAGGCTTACAATATACCTTTTGATAAAATCCTGGTGATTACTTTCACCAAAGCCGCAGCCAGTCAGATGAAGTCGAGGTTTGAAAAAGAATATGAAGGAGAATCCAAAGTAACGTTCTGTACGTTCCACTCCCTGTTTTATTCGATTATAAGAGACTTTAAATCTGAAAACTTCTTAATTATTTCCCTAAAAGAAAAACTTAATATATTAAAAATGGTTCTGATGGATATGAACCTTGATATTTCGCGTCTTGATTTAAATGAAATAATAGATGAAATATCAAAAGTTAAAAATCTTGATTTAAATCCAGAGAATTATGTTTCAAAGAGCATTGATCCTGACAAATTTCCTCAAATGTTTAAACTTTATCATGAGGAAACCGGAGCAAGGAACCTGATTGATTATGATGATTTTGTAATTATCGCTGAAAGACTCTTTGATAAAAACCCTGATTTCCTGGATAAATGGAAGGACAAATATTCTTACTGCCTTATAGACGAATTTCAGGACATTAATTACAAGCAGTATGAAATGGTTAAAAGATTATTTATAGGCAAAGGTGTGTTTGCCGTAGGAGATGAAGATCAGTCAATCTATGCTTTCAGAGGCTCTTCGAGCGATATCTGCCTTATGTTTAAAAAGGATTTTGCTGCAGATGTTTTAAAGCTGGAGACAAATTACAGAAGTACAAAAAACATCGTAAAAGCAGGAATGAACCTTATTTCCTTTAATTCTTTAAGATTTGATAAAAGAATCGTACCTGTAAAGGGAGCAAAAGAAGGAGAGTTTAAGGTAAAAAGTTTTGATACTTATAAAGAAGAATATGAAGTACTTGTTAAAGAGGCAAAGGAGGGTTTAACAAAAGGAAAAAGTGTTGCGATTCTTTTACGAACAAATAATATACAGGACTCGCTTCAATACTGCTTATTAAAGTATAAAGTGCCATATATAACGGAAAAGACAGGAATTAAGTTAATGAATAACGAATTCATTGAGGATATTCTGACATATTTTAAGATTGCCATAGGAGAAAATACATACAGTAACTTATTGAAGATAGCCAATAAACCTAATCGATATATATCACGAAACTTTCTTGCGGAATGTAAATTGAATGAGAGATATAACGACAATCATTTTAGTTATGTAAACTTGTATGAATGTTCTGGAAGGAAGAAATATCTTTCTGTCAATATTTTTAAGTTTGAAAGAAATATAAAAGAGTTATGTAAACTTGATTCTTTTGAAGGTCTAATTTTCATAATGAAAGTTATTGGTTATGAGAAATATCTGTTTGAAAAAGGAATCAAATTTGAAACTGAATTTGAACAATTAAAAGCCCTGGCCAGAGAGTTTACATCCAAAGAAGATTTCATCGATTACTTTGAACTCATAAAAGATGAAGAATCCGAAGTAAACGAACAGAAAGAAGACGACGGAACAAATAAAATCCGCATCTGTACAATTCATGCCTCGAAAGGCAGGGAGTGGGATGAAGTATATATTCCGGATGTAAATGAAGGTAACATTCCTCATAAGAAAGCCCTAAGTAAAGAAGAAACAGAAGAAGAGAGACGTCTCTTTTATGTTGCCATGACAAGAGCGAAGGAAAAACTGTGGGTTTGTTACGCAGATGATATAAAAAGAAATCTTAAACCGTCATTATTTGTGAAAGAATTGAAATAAGTAAAACTTAATATTGAATGCAAAAAACTTTGAATGTATAATAACAATGTCTGTTAAGGACACGGACTAATCCGAATGAAAATTAATTTAAAGGAGAATATAAAAATGGCATTTGTTGACAGAATCAAAGAAAAAGCAAAACTCCAGAGCAAGACAATTCTTCTTCCCGAAACAATGGATGACAGAACATACTATGCTGCTGAAGGCGCAATCAATGAAGGTATTGCAAACATCGTACTTATCGGATCAAAGGATGAAATCGATGCTCATGTAAAGGCTACAGGCGTTGATATTTCAAAGGCTAAAATCATCGATCCCGCAAACTGCGATAAACTCGAAGACTACGTAAATCTTCTTTACGAAACCAGAAAAGCTAAGGGTATGACTCCCGAGCAGGCCAGAGAAATCCTTTTAAGCGATACAATTACTTTCGGTATTGTTGCTTTAAAGGCAGGAGATGCTGACGGACTTGTTGCAGGTGCTTGCCATTCTACAGCAGACACACTTCGTCCTTCACTTCAGATTCTTAAGACAAAAGCAGGCTGCAAGCTTGTTTCCGCATTCTTTATTATGGACGTTCCCAACTGCGAATACGGCGCAAACGGAACATTTATCTTCGCTGATTCCGGACTTAACCAGGATCCTAATCCCGAAGAACTCGCTGCAATCGCTCAGTCTTCCGCAGAAAGCTTCGAAAGCCTGGTAGGAGAGAAGGCTGTATGTGCAATGCTTTCACATTCTACAGTTGGTTCTGCAAAGCATCCTTTGGTTGACAAGATGGTTGAAGCTACAAGAATCGCTAAAGAGCAGTATCCCGACCTCGTTGTTGACGGCGAATTCCAGCTTGATGCTGCAATCGTTCCTTCGGTTGCTAAGTCAAAAGCTCCCAATTCAGACGTTGCAGGTAAGGCTAATGTTCTTATCTTCCCTAACCTTGATGCAGGTAACATTTCTTACAAGATTGTTCAGAGACTTGCTAAGGCCGATGCTTACGGACCTATTCTTCAGGGTATCGCAAAGCCTGTTAACGACCTTTCAAGAGGCTGCTCATGGCAGGATATCGTTGGTGTTATTGCAATTACAGTTTGCCAGGCCAGCGTATAATTAAGCTCATAAAAGAAATAGGGTGCCGGGCACGCATAGCGAGCCGGGCACCTTTTTTGATGCTTGGTGCCTGACATCTCAAAGGGTGTCTGGCTCCAAAAAGCAAATAAAAAAACCTTCCTTAACAGAAGGTTTATTATCTTTAAATCGAAAGTGAATTATTCTTCGTCTAATTTAATAATCTCTTTCTTGTTGTAGCATCCGCAAGCTTTACATACTCTGTGGGGTACGGTCAAAGCGCCGCACTTGGAACATTTAACTAATGTAGTTGCTCCCATCTTCCAGTTTGCTCTTCTTTTATCTCTATGGCTTTTGGATGATTTGTTCTTAGGACAAATAGACATATCTTTACACCTCCAATTCCCTGTATCTTTTTTATTCGTACGTTAAAGAGTATACAGTTTGAAAATAACTTTGTCAACAAAAAAGTTAATATTAAAGAATTTCTTGATTTTTCGCCCGATTTTATGTATATTTAAAGTTGTATTTTTATGGACATATGCAATATTTTTGAGGTACAAAAATGAGTGATTTTGTTAAGGTTGCACTTGATGCTCACGGCGGTGATAATGCTCCCAAGGAAGTAGTTAAAGGAGCAATTAATGCAATTAAAGATAATCAGAATTTAATAGTTTATCTGGTAGGTGTAGAAGAACTCATAAAAAAGGAACTTGAAGGCTTTGAATATGATGCAGAACGCCTTAAAATTGTTAATGCCACAGAGATTATTGCTATGTCTGAAGCGCCTGTTTCCGCTATCAGAAAGAAAAAGAATTCTTCTATAGTAATAGGAATGCAGATGGTTAAGAATAAAGAAGCTGATGCTTTTGTATCCTGCGGAAGTACCGGAGCCGTTTTAGTAGGCGGTCAGGTAATCGTAGGCAGAATCAAGGGTGTTGACAGACCGCCTCTTGCTCCGCTTATTCCTACCGCAAAAGGATTTGCGCTTCTCATTGACTGTGGCGCCAATGTGGATTCCAAGCCTATCAATCTTTTACAGTTTGCAAAAATGGGCAGTATATATATGAATAAAATGATGGGAGTTGAAAATCCCAAAGTCGGTATCGTTAATATCGGAGCCGAAGAGGAGAAGGGTAATGCTCTCGTAAAAGACTCATTCCCTCTGCTTAAAGGCTGTCCCGAGATTAATTTTATCGGAAGCGTGGAAGCAAGAGATATTCCAAGCGGAGACGTGGATGTAATTGTCTGCGATGCATTTGTAGGAAATGTAATCCTTAAATTATATGAAGGTCTTTCCGCAACGCTTATTTCCAAGATAAAAGAATCCATGCTTTCCAACGCAAGAAGCAAGATCGGAGGTGCACTTGTTAAGCCTGCACTTCGCGGAACGGTTAAGAGTTTTTCTTCGTCCGAATACGGTGGGGCACCTTTACTTGGTCTCAAAGGTCTTGTGGTTAAAGGACACGGTAATTCAAAAGCTAAAGAAATAAAGAACGCACTTAACCAGTGCATCAGATTTAAACAGAGCGGTATGCTCGAACTAATGAGTGAAAGCTTTGCCATCACTCAGATCCAGGAGGATTAATTAGGAAGATGATATTTGATGTTTTAAGGGATAAGATTGTTGAAATATTAAATGTTGACCCTAAGGAAATAACCGAAGAAACTACCTTTATAGGGGATCTTTGCGCCGATTCGCTTGATGTTTATCAGATTATTATCGGCGTTGAGGATGCTCTTGACATTTCTCTTGACGGCGAAGACGTTGAAACTATTTCAAATGTCGGCGAAGCTGTATTATTGATTGAAAAGGTAATGGAACGCAAGTAATGAATATAGACGAGAGACTTGAGAAATTACAGGGACTGATCGGTTTGAAGTTTGCTGATACGGCAAACCTTAAAAGCGCTATTTCCCATTCCTCATTTGTCAATGAATTAAAAGTTAATAAATGGGAAGATTATGAAAGACTCGAATTCTTAGGTGATGCCGTTCTTGAAATAGTATCTTCAGATTTTCTTTACAGACATCATCCCGATATGCCTGAAGGCGAGCTTTCAAAGCTTCGTGCTTCATTAGTTTGCGAGCCTTCTTTGGCTTTTACTGCTAAAAGAATGAATCTTTCCGAATACATTCTTTTAGGAAAAGGCGAGGACGCAAGTGGTGGAAGAAACAGAAATTCCATTCTTTCCGACGTTTTCGAAGCCATTATCGGCGCTGTTTATCTTGAATTCGGATATATGGCAGCAAAGGACTATATCGAAAAATTCCTTTTAAACGATATCTCGGAAAACCAGCTTTTTGTTGACTCAAAGAGCCGTATGCAGATTTATGTTCAGTCTAAAGACAATATGTCTCTTGAATACAAAGTTATTGAAGAAACCGGTCCCGACCATGATAAGCATTTTGTGGTAGGTCTCTTTATTAATGATGAAATGATCTGCTCGGGAGAAGGCCATAATAAAAAGGAAGCAGAACAGCTCGCTGCCTACAACGGCATAAAAATACTCACAAAGGAAGAATAAAATGTATTTAAAAAGCATTGAAGTCCAGGGCTTCAAGTCTTTTGCAAATAAAATATCGTTCCAGTTTACAAACGGAATTACCGGAATTGTAGGACCTAACGGTTCAGGTAAAAGTAATGTAGCCGACGCCGTAAGATGGGTTCTCGGAGAACAGAGAATCAAGCAGTTAAGAGGAGCATCCATGCAGGATGTTATTTTTTCGGGTACTCAGTTAAGAAAGCCCGTAGGAAGCGCTTATGTTGCGATTACTCTTGATAATTCGGATCACGCACTGGCAATTGACTTTGATGAAGTTACGGTTGCCAGAAGAATTTACCGTTCAGGTGAGTCCGAATATCTTATCAACGGTACTGTATGCCGTCTAAAAGATGTAAACGAACTCTTTTATGATACAGGTATCGGCAAAGAAGGCTATTCCATAATCGGTCAGGGACAGATTGACAAAATCTTAAGCTCAAAGCCTGAAGACAGAAGAGAACTTTTTGACGAAGCCGCAGGTATCGTTAAATTTAAAAGAAGAAAAGTTGAAACCTTAAAGAAACTGGAAAACGAAAGAGCAAATCTGCTTCGTGTAACGGATATTCTGTCCGAACTCGACAGACAGATCGGACCTCTCGAAAAGCAATCCCAGAAAGCAAAAATATATTTATCCAAAAAGGAAGATTTAAAAAAATACGATATCAACGTATTTTTGCTTGATTCTGCCGCAATTGACAAAAAGATTGCAGATTTAACCGAAAAGGAAGCTATCGCACAGAAAGATTTTGATGAAGCTAATCTTTCGAGTGAAAAGCTTAAGAGAGATTACGAAGAAGTCGAGAATATCTTGGCTCATCTTGAGGAAGAAATCGATTCCAACCGTCAAAACCTTGCGGAAGCTGATGTTTTAAGAGAAAAACTCGAAGGTGAAATTAAAGTCTTAGACGAACAGATTTCATCGGCTACCGACAATATGGGACATTTGGATTCAAGGTTAAAAGATCTTGAAGGTTTAATTGCGTCCAAAACTGACGAAATCAACAAGGTTGTCGAATTAAAATCAGAAATAGACAAAGAAATAAATGATAAAAAAGAGGCTTCAGACAAAGCCAAGGCAGAACTTGATGAAGTTGAAGCTATGATTGAGACTGTAAGCGCTTATATTGATAAGGGCAATAGTTATATAAGGGAATTATTAAACGAGAGAGCGACCGTTAAGGCTGAAATTTCAGGTATCGAAACCAATATTTCCCAGAAAAACATCAGACTTTCCGAGATTAACGCAAAACTTCTTACCGCAAAGTCCGTAGAAGCAAAGCACAACGAGGAAGTTAAGAAATTCGAAGAAGAATTCAACAAAATCACCGAAGAAATCGCTGATTTAAATAAAAAGAGCAAGGAACTTGACGGCGAAACCGCTAAATTCCATGATGAATTATCAAATTGCGACGATAAATTAAAGGAAGTTCAGTCCAAATATCATCAGGAAAAGTCCAAACTCGAAGCTGTTACAAATATTTCCGAGAGATATGACGGCTTTAACTCATCCATTAAAAGAGTGATGGAAGAGAAGTCTTCCGACAAGAAGATTATCGGCGTTGTGGCTGATATTATCAAAGTTGAAAAGAAATACGAAACAGCTATCGAAATAGCACTCGGCGGCAATATTCAGAACATTGTTACAAAGGATGAAGAATGCGCCAAGAGATTAATTGAGATCTTAAAGAAGGAAAAAGCCGGAAGAGCTACATTCCTTCCTTTAACCTCCATTACAAATCCCGAGAAGTTTAAACAGCCTGAGTCCCTAAAAGAAAAAGGCGTTCTCGGCAAAGCTGATGAAATAGTAGAAATAGCAGATGAATACAAGGATGTTGCAAGAACACTTCTTGGCAGAATTCTTGTGGTTGATACGGTTGACAATGCTTTAAAGATTGCCAAAAAGTATGAATATGGCATCAGAATGGTTACGCTTGAAGGCGAAATGTTAATTCCCGGCGGCGGAATCAGCGGCGGTCATTTTAAGAACAACTCGAATCTTTTAGGAAGAAGACGAGAAATCGAAGAGCTTGAAAAGAATGTAAAGAAGCTTTTTGATGAGCAGAACGCTATCTTAGAAGAGATTGAAAACATCAAGTCAAAGAGAAACGAAGTCAGAGCCGCTATCATCAAGAATAAAGATGATTTGCAGAAGGCATTCTTAAGACAGAATACCGCCAGAATGAATTGCGACAATGCCAAGGAAAAGATGGGTTCAACCATGTCTGATTATGATGCTTTAAAAGAAGAAGCAGCCATGATCAACCTTGACCTTGAGACTTTAAACAAACAGAAGAGTGAAAAAGAAGGTCTTTTCGACGAGTCAATTAAGAACGAGGAAAAAGAAAACAAGACCATCGAAGAAAAGCAGAAAGAGCTTGCAACTTTAAAGACGGACGAAGGTAATAAGTCAAAGAACGTAAACGATTCCACTCTGGTAATGGAAAAACTCTATCAGAAGCAGGAATTCGAACAGTCCAATTTAAACAGACTTAAAGGAGATTTTGACAAATTAACCGCCGAAAAAGAAGAGGTAATCGAAGCAAGAACAAATACCGAAAAGGAAATCGGTATTAAGAAGGAAAATCTTGAAAGCATAAAAGAAACAATCAGGGCAAGCTTTACCTCGCAGTCCGAATCACAGAAGAAATTAAGCGAAGATACAGCGAGAAAAGAAGAACTTCTTGCGAAGAGAAAGTCTTATTTTGACGAGAAAGACGCAATTTCCAATAAGATAAACGAGTTTGACAAGGAACTTTTCAGACTCCGCAGCGCAAAGGAAAAACAGCAGGAAAACCTTGCTAACTTCTCTTCATATATATGGCAGGAATACGATATTACTCTTCAGGATGCAAAGTTACTTCGTGACGAGGAACTTACAAATCTTTCCGAAATGAAGAAAATGATTCATTCATTGAAGGATGATATCAAAAAGCTTGGCGATGTAAACGTTAATGCTATTGAAGAATATAAAGAAGTATTTGAAAGACATTCGTTCCTTTCCGCTCAGCATGCTGATTTACAGCAGGCTGAAAAAGAACTTGTCAAGATAATCGATGAACTCGATGTGGCTATGAGAGTTCAGTTTAAGGAACAGTTCGGTCGTATTTCTTCAGAGTTTGACAAAGTTTTCAGAGAACTCTTCGGAGGCGGAAAAGCAGAACTCGAACTGTTGGATGAAGAAGATATTCTCGAGGCAGGCATTAAGATTATTGCTCAGCCGCCGGGAAAGAAACTTCAGAATATGATGCAGTTATCCGGTGGTGAAAAAGCTTTAACAGCGATTTCTCTGCTGTTTGCAATTCAGAATTTAAAACCTTCGCCTTTCTGTCTTTTAGACGAAATTGAGGCTGCGCTTGATGAAAGCAATGTCGACAGATTTGCCAAATATCTCTTAAAGATGACTAAGAATACACAGTTCATAGTAATTACTCACAGACGAGGCACTATGAAGCAGGCAGACAGACTCTATGGTATCACAATGCAGGAAAAGGGTGTATCAGCACTCGTTTCCGTCGATCTTGTAGACAAACTGCTTGAAGACGAAGAAAAGAAAAAGGCTAAAAAATAATGGAAAAAGAAAAAAGCGGTTTCTTTGCCAAACTGAAAAACGGTTTAAATAAAACCAGAATTAACCTTTTAGACGGTTTAGACAGCGTTTTCCACGGCTTTTCGGAGATAGACGACGATTTTTACGAGGAACTCGAAGAAGTGCTTGTAATGGCCGATATCGGCGTTACAACGACTAGCGAGATAATTGATGAAATTAAGACGCTCGTAAAAATCGAACATATTAAGAAGCCCGAAGACTGCAAGGATTATATTATAAATCTTTTATCGGACAGACTTAATATCGAAGGTGATCAGTATCCTTTCGAACATGAAAAATCAATTATCTTTGTGATTGGTGTAAACGGCGTAGGAAAAACCACTTCCATAGGAAAGCTTGCTTACAATTTTAAGGAAGATAAGAAAAAGGTTTTAATTGCCGCAGCGGATACATTCAGAGCTGCAGCCACGGAACAGCTTGAAAGCTGGGCAGACAGGGTCGGTGTTCCGATGATAGGTGCAAAAGAAGGTACGGATCCTGCAAGTGTAATATACGATGCACTTCAATCCGCGAGAGCAAGAGACGTAGATATTCTTTTATGTGATACGGCAGGAAGACTTCATAATAAAAAGAACCTGATGGAAGAATTAAAGAAGATGAACAGAATCATCGACCGGGAATTCCCCGGAATTCATCGTGAAAACTTTCTTGTTCTCGATGCTTCCACAGGGCAGAATGCACTTAATCAGGCCAAGGAATTCAAAGAAGCCTGTGATATTACAGGCATTATCCTTACAAAGATGGACGGAACCGCAAAGGGCGGTATTGCAATTGCCATTTGGAATGAGCTTAAAATACCGGTTAAATACATCGGTGTAGGCGAAGGAATTGAGGATTTGCAGAAATTTGATTCAAAATCCTTCGTAAAAGCTATATTTGAAGAATAATTTACAGGGTGTCAAGTAAAAAGTCTTGACACCCTTATTATTTTTTGCTATATTTAACAAGCTGCGGTTATTTTGGCCGCATTGTGTAAAGATTTGATTAAATATAAAGTCTATGGACAGAATAAAAGAAAGAGCACTCCTATTTGATATATACGGTAATCTCTTAACCGAACATCAGCAAAAGATTTATTCGGATGTTGTCGAAAATGATTTTTCACTCTCTGAAATCGGTGAAGAGATAGGAATTTCCAGACAGGGTGTGCATGATACTGTAAAAAGAATCGATAAAATCCTTGCGGAATATGAAGAAAAACTTCATTTTGCCGAAAATTATCAGAAAAATATTGAGACCATAGATAAAATTAAGCACGAAATTGACGTTCTTTCCGAAAAAGGTGCTGATACCGCGAATATCGGAAAGCTTATTGATAAATTATCTGAGGACCTGTAATGGCTTTTGAAAATTTAACGGATAAACTTACAAAAGTATTTAAAAATCTTCGTTCTAAGGGACGCCTCACCGAAGAAGACGTTAAGGTTGCCCTAAAAGAAGTAAAATTAGCGCTTCTTGAAGCGGACGTTAACTATAAAGTAGTTAAAAACTTTATTAAGTCTGTAGAAGAAAGAGCTGTCGGCAGCGAAGTTCTCGAAGGCTTAAATCCCGGACAGGCAGTTGTTAAGATTGTAAACGAAGAACTTACCAAGGTTTTAGGAGATGAAACCGTAGAACTTAAATTTGAGCCCGGACAGGCAACTACGGTTATTATGCTCTGCGGTTTAAACGGTGCAGGTAAAACAACCACCGCTGCAAAGCTCGCAGGACAGTTCATTAAAAAAGGCAAGAAACCTTTACTCGTAGCACTTGACGTTTATCGTCCCGCAGCTATCAAACAGTTGCAGGTAAACGGTGAAAAACAGGGCGTTGACGTATTTTCGATGGGAGATAATGTAAATCCCGTAGAAATCGCTAAAAAGAGCCTTGAATACGCAGCCAAGAACAATGAAAATGTTGTAATCTTTGATACTGCAGGACGTCTTCAGATTGATGAAGAATTAATGCAGGAGCTTATTAATATAAAGAAGAACGTAACGGTTCACAAGACTATCCTTGTAGTCGATGCCATGATCGGTCAGGATTCCGTAAATGTTGCTAAAGACTTCAACGAAAAAGTCGGAGTCGACGGACTGATTCTTTCAAAGATGGACGGCGACACCAGAGGCGGTGCGGCACTTTCCATCAAAGCAGTTACCGGAGTTCCCATTCTTTATGTCGGTATGGGCGAGAAGTTAACCGATCTCGAACAGTTTTATCCCGACAGAATGGCAAACAGAATTCTCGGTATGGGCGATGTCTTAACTCTCATCGATAAAGTTATGGCTGAAAAGGACGAGATCGATGAAGAAAAAGAAAAAGACATGATGGGAAGACTCAAGAAAGGTAAATTCGATTTTAACGATTACCTTGAGAGTATGAACCAGATGAAAAAAATGGGTGGCCTTTCATCAATGCTCGGACTTATGCCTAATATGGGTATTTCCAAGGATGACCTTGAGGGCGCCGTAGATGAAAAGCAACTCAAACAGATGGAAGCGATTGTTCTTTCCATGACTAAGAAAGAGCGTGCAAATCCCAAGATTTTAAATCCCCAGAGAAAGCACAGAATTGCCAAGGGTGCAGGTGTTGATATCTCTGTAGTGAACAGATTTATCAAACAGTTCGAGCAGACACAGAAACTGATGAAGCAGATGCCGGGCCTTATGGGCGGTAAGAAAAGAGGTCCCTTCGGCGGTTTCGGCGGTTTCCCTAAAATGCCTTTTTAAGTCAACAACTTCGATTTGGAGTTTTGAATAAATAATGATTATATTTTTATATTTTATGGAGGACTAAAAAATGTCAGTTAAAATCAGATTAAGCAGAATGGGTTATAAGAGAAATCCTATTTACAGAATCGTTGTTTCAGATTCAAGAACAGCAAGAAACGGTGGATGCATCGAAGAAATCGGTACATATGATCCTAACAAGAATCCTTCTGAGTTCAAGGTAAATGAAGAAGCAGCTAAGAAATGGTTAAACAACGGCGCTCAGCCTACAGAAACCGTTGCTAAAATTTTCAAGATTGCAGGTATCGAAAAATAGGAGAATGATTCACAGGAGGCGCATAAGTGAAGGAATTAGTTGAAACTATCGCAAAAGCCCTCGTAGATCATCCTGAAGAAGTGACTGTAACTGAAAATATTGACGGAAAGAATGTCGAAATTAACCTTCATGTTGCTCAGAGCGATATGGGTAAGGTTATCGGCAAACAGGGCAGAATTGCCAAAGCAATAAGAGTCGTTGTAAAAGCGGCTTCCGTTAAGGATGATTTGCAGGTCGATGTTAACATCGATTAATGTTTTATTATGTTAATCGTTTTTGTTGACTTATTTGAATTAATGTGGTAATTTATTATAGTTGCGTGTAAAGAGATGGTCCGCTGAGCTTTTTAGACTTAAGAACATCCGATGAAACAAAGGAGATATACAAATGAACGAAATTATCAAAGAGATTGAAAATGCTCAGTTAAAAGAGAGCGTACCCGCTTTCGAAGTCGGTGATACCGTAAGAGTACACAACAGAATTCAGGAAGGTAACAAATCCAGAATCCAGATTTTCGAAGGAACAGTTATTAAGATTCAGGGCGGTTCAAACCGTCAGACATTTACAGTTCGTAAGATTTCTAACGGCTGTGGCGTAGAAAAGACTTGGCCCATTCATTCCCCTAACGTTGCTGACGTAGAGGTTGTTCGTAAGGGTAAGATAAGAAGAGCAAAACTTTTCTACTTAAGAGACAGAGTCGGAAAGAAAGCGAAAGTAAAAGAGAAAATCTAATCTTAAAAACGAGGCAGGATTTAATTCCTGCCTTTTTTAGAAAATATGAAAAAACGTCAGGGACTTACATTTGTAAAAAAAGAAAAAAAGATTAAGCCGCATCATTTCACGGGACTTTTTGTTTTGCTGTTCTGGATGGCGGCGGTTTCTTTTATTGCTTTTGTATTGGTCCTTGTGTTTGGAACCAAAACCGCAGTTATCGGCGACGGAATGAATCCTGCACTTTATAATTCAGGCGAAGTTTTGATTAACAAGTCTTCATACGTGCTTTTTAAGCCGAGAGTAGGTCAGATAATTGCCTTTTATCCTAACGGTAACAAGAATTCTTATCTTTATCTTAAAAGAGTCGTAGCAGTCGGCGGAGATGAAGTATTAATAGAAAACGGCCATTTGTATATTAACGGCAAGCTTTTTGAAGACGAAGATTTGTACGAACCAATGGAATTTGCCGGTCTTGCTGAAACTCCTATAGTACTTGCCAAGGATGAATATTTCGTTTTAGGAGATAACAGAAACGATTCAGAAGATTCAAGATACGGCAATATCGGTCCTGTTAACAGAGACGATATTATCGGAAGAGTGTGGTTTCGATATAAAGTAGATGATAAAAAAGCAAAGATTATATTTTAGTTTATGAGCGAAAACAAGAACTCTAAAATAAATATAAACTGGTACCCCGGCCATATGACCAAAGCCAGAAGAATGATGGAAGAAAACATCAAACTCGTTGATCTGGTTATTGAAATAATTGATGCCAGGGCTCCTAAGGCATCCAGAAATCCTGACATTGATACGCTTGCTAAAAACAAATTCAGACTTGTTTTGATGAACAAGTCCGATATGTCCGATAAAAGCGACAATGAAAAATGGAAAGCTTATTTTGAAGAAAAAGGCATTAAATGCATACTTATAAATTCCAGAACCGGTCAGGGTGTCAAAACTCTCGATAATGTCATAAAAGAAGTATGCAAAGAGAAAATAGAACGCGACAGAAAAAGAGGAATACTTAAAAGAAGCATTAAATGCATGGTTGTAGGTATTCCGAATGTCGGCAAATCTACTTTCATCAATTCTCTTGCAGGAAAAGCCAAAGCCCAGACAGGTAATAAACCCGGTGTTACCAAAGGAAAGCAGTGGATTTCGGTTAAAAATGACTTTGAACTCCTCGATACACCAGGTATTTTATGGCCAAAATTCGAAGATGAAAAAACGGGAATAATACTTGCCCTTATAGGCTCAGTCAATGATGACATTCTGCCTTTTGAGGAACTTGCATATTCCCTCATTGATATATTAAAATCTAAATATCCCGGAATTCTTAATTCCAAATATGAAATTGATGAGTCCGAAGACAGTATAAAAATACTTGAGAGTTATACTGTTAAAAGAAATCTGGTAAAATCCGGCGGCGATGCTGATATTGCAAGAGGCGCCAAGATGTTGATTGATGATTTCAGAAGCTGTAAAATAGGCAATCTTACAATTGAAAATATAGAAGAAAACTAAGGGTAACAATTATGTCTGCTGAAAAAAATAAAAAAATGAATGATACTTTAAAAGAGGTATTAAAAACGGTTATATATTTTCTTATTTTGCTTCTCGTTTCTCTTTTTATAGTGACTTTTATCGGTCAGAGAACCGTTGTTGACGGTAAAAGTATGGAAAACACTCTGTCGGATAAAGATAATCTTATAGTTGATAAGATTTCTTACAGATTTAAAGAGCCCAAGAGATTTGACGTTATTGTATTTCCATATCAGAAGAGAAATTATTTTATCAAAAGAATCATAGGACTTCCCGGAGAGACTGTATACATTGATGAAGAAGGCAATATTTTCATAAATGATGTTTTACTTACTGAAAACTTCGGCAAAGAAAGAATTAATGATCCGGGTATCGCTTCAAATCCTATTGTTTTAGGAGAAGACGAGTATTTTGTATTAGGCGATAACAGAAACGATTCATTCGATTCAAGATATTACGAAGTAGGAAACATCAAAAAAGAGAATATTATCGGCCGTGCATGGCTTAGAATATATCCTTTCAACAAAATCGGTTTTGTGAAACATTCGGAAGATTAAAATGAGAGAACTTAAGGGCGAAAAGCTTGAAGCCGAACTTAAAAGAATCGAGGCTTTAAAGCAGTATGAAAAAGAATATGAGCATTTGGGTTACGTATGCGGTATAGATGAGGTCGGAAGAGGCCCTTTTGCGGGTCCTGTTGTGGCCTGTGCCGTTATATTGCCCAAAGACTGTAATATTCTTTACATTAACGACTCTAAGAAACTCTCTGAGAAAAGAAGAGAAGAACTCTACGATATCATCATAAAAGAAGCCGTAGCTTACGGCATCGGCATAAAAGACAATAACAGAATCGATGAAATAAATATATTACAGGCTACTTACGAAGCAATGAGAGAAGCTATAAGCAATCTCAAGGTTAAGCCTGATGTTCTTTTAAATGATGCAGTAACAATTCCGGGAGTGGATATTAAGCAGGTTCCCATCATAAAAGGTGACGCTAAAAGTATATCTATAGGCGCGGCATCAATCGTCGCAAAAGTTACCAGAGACAGAATGATGGCTGAATTTGACGTGAAATATCCGGGCTATGAATTTGCCAAAAATAAAGGCTACGGAACTGCAGCTCACATAGAAGGTCTAAAAAAATACGGTCCCTGTGAGATTCACAGAAGATCCTTTATTCATAATTATATCTAATTTCTTTAAAATTCTTATTTTTTTCCGTTATTTCAAATATCTAATGTTTGTGTGTTTTTTTGATGCAATGGAGGTGATTTTATAAACAAAAGAACTACAGGTGGAGGCTACGAAAAAACTGCCTCGGAATTCCTTGAAAAGCATAATGTAGAGATTTTAATTATGAATTTCAGGTGTAAAATCGGTGAAATCGATATTATCGGAAAAGATAAGGACACTCTTGTCTTTTATGAAGTAAAATACAGAAGTTCGGATTATATGGGCAGTCCGAAAGAGGCGATTAATACTCATAAAATACATAAAATATGCAGAGTGAGCGATTTTTACAGACTGATAAATAAAATCGATGAGAATACCAAAACACGATTTGATGTTATTTCGATTAAGGGTGAGGAAATAGAATGGATTAAGGATGCCTTTGAGTATTTTTAAAATTTGAGGGTAAAATATACAAATTTTACACACTTTAATCGTATTTTTTGTACAAAACAAATATTTCACGTTGTATAATCTGTCCGTTTTTAGTAAAATATACTGAGTGGGGTTAATAGTTTCTAAAGGGGAATTTTTTTATTTAACCCCAAATAAAAACTCGGAGGTTACAACATGAACATTTACACTACTGATAAGATCAGAAACGTCTGTCTGCTCGGTCACGGAGGCGCAGGAAAGACATCACTTGCCGAAGCTATGGCATATCTTGGAGGACTTACTTCAAGAATGGGAAAAATCAGCGATGGCAATACAGTCAGCGACTACGGTAAGGAAGAGATTAAAAGACAGATTTCTATTTATACTTCTCTTATACCGATTGAGTGGAACGGAACCAAGATTAACGTTCTTGACACTCCCGGTTTCTTTGATTTCGTAGGTGAAGCTGAAGAAGCAGCATCCGCAGCTGATGCAGCTATTATCGTTGTTTCCGGTAAGGCCGGTGTTGAAGTCGGCACTGAAAGAGCATGGGAAATCTGCGAAAAATACAAACTTCCCAGAATGTTCTTTGTAACCGATATGGATATCGACAATGCTTCTTACAGACAGGTTGTAGAAGATTTAACAGCTCTTTACGGAAAGAAAATCGCTCCTTTCCATCTTCCTATCAGAGAGAATGAAAAGTTCACAGGTTACGTTAATGTAATCACAGAACAGGCTTACAAGTGGGAAGGCAAGGAAGTTAAGGAATGTGATGTTCCCGAAGCTAATAAAGAATATCTTGAGAGCTACAGAGAAACTCTTATGGAATCCGTAGCTGAGACAAGTGAAGATCTCATGGAAAGATATTTCGGCGGCGAAACATTTACCGAAAACGAAATCCGTCAGGCATTGAGAGTATCCGTAAATGATTGCAGCATCGTTCCCATTTCAATGGGTTCAAATATTCTTTGCCAGGGTATTTATACTTTAATGGATGATATCGTAAAATATCTTCCCGGTCCTGATTCAAGAACAGTTGCAGGTATCGACTTAAAGACAAACGAAGTATTTGAAGCTAACTATGATTTCTCCAAGCCGAAATCAGCTTACATCTTCAAGACAATCGTCGATCCTTTCATCGGTAAGTATTCACTTATCAAGGTTATGTCAGGTGTTCTTAAGACAGATGACTTAATGTATAACGATGAGAAGCAGGTTGAAGAGAAAATCGGTAAGATTTATCTTCTTCAGGGCAATAAACCTATCGAAGTTCCCGAACTTCACGCAGGTGATATCGGTGCTCTTGCAAAGATTACAGCAGCAAGAACAGGCAATACACTTTCAACCAAGTCCCATATCATCAGATTTGGTAAAGCTGAACTTCCCAAGCCTTATACATACAAGAGATATCATGCTGTTAACAAGGCAGACGTTGACAAGATTGCTCAGTCACTTCAGAAGATTATGCATGAAGATCAGACAATCAAGGCTGTTAACGATTCCGAGAACAAGCAGATGCTTATTTACGGTATGGGCGATTTACATATTGATGTTATTCAGTCAAGACTTGAGAACGAATACAAAGTTAAGATTGATTTAACAAAGCCGAAGGTAGCTTTCAGAGAAACAATTAAGAAGAATTCCGATGTTGAGTACAAATATAAGAAACAGTCCGGCGGACATGGTCAGTATGGTCACGTTAAGATGCGTTTCTGTGCATCAGGCGATCTTGAGACACCTTACGTATTCGAAGAAGAAGTTGTTGGTGGCGCAGTTCCCAAGAACTACTTCCCTGCAGTAGAAAAAGGTTTACAGGAATCAGTTCTTAGAGGCCCTCTTGCAGCATATCCCGTTGTAGGTGTTAAGGCTACTCTTTACGATGGTTCAT
>CAMYYF010000003.1:0-32662 GCA_947303375.1 uncultured Lachnospiraceae bacterium | reverse complement strand
GAATCCCTCCGTCTGCGTAAACGAACAGAGACACCCAATGGGTGTCTCTTGTTTGTTTTAATACGGAGGGATTCGAACGCAAGGCAAAATAATGTTTTTCTTGACAATACTTAAAAAAATATTTAAAATCTGAATTGTGCTGGTTCGTGAACATACAGAAAGGATAAATTCGTGAACAAAGACAAAATGTCATTTGGTAAATTTGAAGAAGATATTTTGCTGTGCCTGTCGGAGCAGTCGTATGTAAATCAGAGAAGTCTGGCAGAGATATCAGGTTATTCCGTAGGTACCGTGAATAAGGCAATTAAAAAGCTTTCTGATGAGGGCTTGCTTGATGCTGATATGAAATTGACGAATTCAGCCGAGAAGATCCTTAAGGAATATAAACCGAAGAATGCCATTATTTTAGCTGCCGGATTCGGAATGCGCATGGTTCCGATTAATCTTTCTTCGCCCAAAGCACTTCTTGAGATAAAAGGAGAGTGCCTGATTGAACGAACAATTCGTCAGCTTCATGAGGCTGATATAGAAGATATTACGGTAGTTGTTGGCTTTATGAAAGAGGCTTTTGAGTATCTGATTGATGATTATGATGTTAAGCTGGTGGTCAATAACGAATACAATATAAAGAATAATCTTTCATCCCTGAATCTTGTCAGAGACAGAATAGATAACACATATATCATACCCTCCGATGTCTGGTTTTCCGAGAACCCTTTCCGCAAGAATGAATTATACAGCTGGTACATGGTTTCCGACAAAATGTGCGAAGAAAGTACAATTCGTATAAACCGTAAAGGAGAATTAGTCTCTATTCCTGCGCAGGAAAGCGGAAACCGAATGATAGGGTTAAGTTATTTAAGCGGCGAAGAAGCAAATGTTTTAAAGGAAAATCTTTCAAGATACAGCATGATGGAAGAGTATGATGATTCATTTTGGGAGGATGCTCTTCTTGAAGGAAACAGAATGATTGTGTTGTCCAAAGAAGTTGAAGACGATAAGGCAGTAGAAATAAACACATATGAACAGTTACGAGAATTTGATTCATCTTCCAACCATCTGAAATCAGATGCGATAGATATTATTATGCACGTTTTTAAGTGCAAAAACGATGAAATTAAAAATATAGAAATCCTCAAAAAAGGCATGACCAACAGATCCTTCCTTTTTACGGTAAACGAAGGAAAATTCATTATGAGAATTCCCGGGGAAGGAACCGAAAAACTGATTAACCGACAAAACGAGGCGGCTGTTTATAAAGCAATTCAGGGATATGGTATTTGCGATGATCCGGTTTATTTCAATCCGGAAAACGGATACAAGATTACGAGATTTTTGAATGAAGTCAGAAACTGTGATGCTTTTGATGAAGAAGATTTACAAAAGTGCATGAAGAAACTTCGTGATTTTCATAATCTGAAGATAAAGGTGAATCACGAATTTGATATTTTCGGGCAAATTGAATTTTATGAGACCCTTTGGGGCGGAACACCCTCCGTATACAGGGATTACTCAACAACAAAAGAACATATTTTGGAGTTAAAAGAGTACATTGATTCTTTAAGTATAGAAAAGTCGTTAACTCATATTGATGCTGTCTGTGACAATTTCCTTTTTTATAAAGACGGAGATGCCGAAAAGCTTCAACTGACCGATTTGGAGTATTCGGGAATGCAGGATCCGCATGTAGACATAGCAATGTTCTGTATCTACAGTCTTTACAGTAAAGAACAGGTCGATCATTTGATAGATATTTACTTTGAAGGGAAATGTGATAAGGAAACCAGAACAAAGATATATTGCTATATTGCTTCTTCGGGATTGCTTTGGTCAAACTGGTGCGAATTTAAGCGGAAATTCGGAGTGGAATTTGGTGAATATTCATTAAGACAGTATCGCTTCGCAAAAGATTTTTACAAATATGCGAAGGAAATGATGTAAAAGGATTTTTGAATAAATTTCGAATAACAATAAAAAGGAATATAAAGGGAAAGAGGAAGTAATTTGAACACAGTTAAAAGAGCAATTATTATGGCTGCGGGATTGGGAGAAAGAATGCATCCGCTTACCTACGAAATACCGAAACCGCTGATTCCCGTAAACGGAGTAAGAATGATTGAAACCGTAATAGAGGGATTACTGGTCAATAACATTCGGGAAATCCACATCGTAGTCGGATATATGAAGGAAAAATTTGATTTCCTTAAAACTAAATATCCTGAAGTCAGTTTGATAGACAATCCTTTTTATAAAGAATGCAACAATATAAGTTCCCTCTATTCTGCCAGAGAATACCTGGAAGACTGCATCATTTTGGATGGGGATCAGATTATATATAATACTTCGATTCTCTCTCCTGAGTTTGAACTTTCCGGATATAATGCAATCTGGTGCGAAGGAAAAACTGAGGAATGGCTGATGCAGGTTGAGAACGGAATTGTGACAGGGTGCTCAAGAAACGGCGGAGAGCACGGATGGCAATTATATTCCGTAAGCAGATGGTCGGCAGAAGATGGAAAAAAACTAAGAAAATATCTGGAAACAGAGTTTCTGGAAAAGAAAAACAGGCAGATTTACTGGGATGATGTGGCAATGTTTTGTTATCCCGAAGAATTCAGACTGGGCATTCGTGAAATGAATGCGGAAGATGTTGTTGAGATTGACGATTTAAAAGAACTGGCGGCTATAGATAACACATATAATAAATACTTATAAGTTATACCCAAAGGAGGAATGAAAAAATGAAAAAAGGACAAATAGACTGGATGGTAACATTAATTCCATTTTTGTTGATTATGTCTGTGGCAGGATTATTGTTTGTTTTCCCGGAGCAATCTAATGCGGTAATTGGACAAATTAGGTTTTTCTTCGGAGATACGGTTGGAATTTTCTATCTGGTGATCGGTATTCTGATACTTGCGGTTTCGCTTGTTATGGCATTTTCGAAGTACGGAGATATTGTGCTTGGCTCACCGAACGAAAAGCCCAAATACTCATTTTTTTCATGGGGAGCCATGATGTTTTGCTGTGGTTTGGCAGCAGATATTCTTTTTTACAGTTTTGCAGAATGGGTAATGTATGCAACTAACAATCATATTGCCGAACTGGGTCCCGTAGAGGACTGGGCCGGAGTATTTCCGCTTTTCCACTGGAGTTTTATTCCCTGGGCATTTTATCTTGTACTGGCAGTTGCTTTCGGTTTTATGCTTCACGTTAGAAAGAGAACACGCCAGAGATACTCAGAAGCATGTCGTCCTGTTCTCGGCAAGTTATCCGATAAATTTTTAGGCCGTGTAATTGATATGTTTGCACTCTTTGCACTTCTTGCAGGAACTGCAACCACCTTCAGTGTAGCTACTCCGCTTCTTGCAGAAATCATTGCTACATTATTTGGAATTCAGATTAACCATACGGTTATTTCAATTATTATTCTTATTCTTACCTGTGCGGTATATACGTTTTCGGTACTTCACGGATTTAAGGGTATTAACTTCTTTTCAAAAGCATGTATCTTCTTATTCTTCGGACTCCTGGCAATCGTATTTGTTATCGGCGGACAGGGAAGATTCATCCTTGAATACGGTTTCCAGTGCCTTGGAAAAATGTTCCAGCACTTTATCGAGCTTTCCACATATGCAGATCCTCAGCGTGCCAACAACTTCCCTCAGGACTGGACAATTTACTATTGGGCATACTGGATGGTATGGTGTATCGCAGCTCCGTTCTTTATCGGTAATATTTCCAGAGGACGTACAATTCGTCAGACAATTTTAGGAGGCTATGTATTCGGTGTAGGTTCAACCATCGTAAGTTTTATTGTACTCGGTAACTATTCTCTCGGATTACAGAATTCGGGTGCGGCAGATTTCATAGCACTTTATGAGCAGACCGGAGACTTATATGCACTGATTATTGAGATCATCAAAACAATGCCGGCATCTACCTTTATTATGATTCTGGTAATGGTTACAATGATTCTGTTCTATTCAACAAGTTTTGATTCCATAGCTTATACCGCAGCATGCTACAGCTACAAGAAACTTGGTGAAAATGAGGATCCTCATAAACTGATTGAATTATTATGGTGTATTTTACTTATTGTTCTTCCCATTGCACTTTTATTCTCAGAGAGTTCAATGAGCAATATCCAGAGTGTCAGCATAATTTCGGCATTTCCTATCGGTATCATTATGATTATTATGATATGGAGTTTCTTTAAGGATGCGAAAAATTATTTGGAGGAACTGAAAACCGGAAAGGTTATAACGGAATCAGAAGTAGAAACCGTACAGGAAGAAAAGACTGAAACAGTCGAAGTGATTGAAGAAGCAGGGGTTCCTGTGACTGACCAATAAATATTATTCCTTTAAACAACCGATGTATTACGGATAATTAAAGGTAAAGTTTATCAGAGAACTGCTAATCGGAATATGATTGGCGGTTCTCTGAATCTTTTATGGGATTTATTTTTCGCTGATTTTATAGTATAATAATAGATAATTTTGTTTTCAGGAAGGGATTTCTGAATTATGAAGGATAAAGACATCACAATTAGCTTTAAAAATATGATTTACCGCATTCTGCTGGGATGGAGAGGCATTCTGGTTTGTGCAGTAGTTTTTGCTTTGCTTGGAAACTTCTATGGCGTTTATAAGGACTATGAGAAGATAAAGTCCGAAAAACCGTCAATAGTCGAGCCCGAGGATGTTTTGGCGTCTGCTGAGAGAAAAGTGAAATCTCTGGAGTCAAACCTTTCCGATAAAGATGTTCTTTATGCTTATGATGCGGCTGAAACAACGCGTTCTCTGGAAGAACAATTCCGCCAGATACAGAATTACAGAGAGAATTCTCTTTATATGCAAGTCGATTTTGAACATGTTCCGACAGCGAAACTGCGTTATTATATCGACGCACATCCCAAGACGGAATACCCCATGATTATGGAATATGACTATAGTGCGGATATCGGCAGAGCATATATGGAGTATCTGGTTGACCAGGAGGTTACGGATTACATTTCTGAAGTATACGGCATTGATGAGGTATATGTAAGAGAGCTCTTTTATTATTACATTACCAATAATTATCTTTATATCGAGATTATCGGACCGGATGAAGAAAAATGTAATATTGCCAAGGATTTCATAAAAGACAAAATGAATAAGCTTGATAAGGTTGTGAAAAAAGACTTTCCTTCTTATGACATTTTCCTTGTGATTGATTCATTTTGTTATCAGGTAAATGACACCGTTTATGACAGACAATATAAAAGAGTGACCGAATTAAACACAATCAGAACCAGTCGCGGAAATATTTTGAGCGGCATGACGGAAGACCAGAAGTCATTGTATACGGCGATAATGAATTACTATAATCTGCGGGATAAGTATGAACAGAACCCCGAAGATCTCATTGAACCGCAGACTCAGAAAAAGACTTCCAAGATCTCTTTTGTTCATAAAAAATACATCGCTGCGGGACTTGCAGGAGGTATTTTTGTGGCAGTATTGTTGCTTGCAATAAAGTATATCTTTACACCTGTAGTTCGGGTAAAAGAGAATTTGATTGTGGACTTAAATCAGAATGTTTTCGGAACGATATGGCCGGAGAATTCCCGCAAAAGATTTTTGGGCTTCGTGGACAAGTGGATTACGAAAGCATTCTATAAAAGAGATATGTATTTTACATTTGACAAATCAGTAGAAATGATTGCCATGGGAATAAGAATTGCCATGGAAAAGGAAAACATTTCGAAAGTGTATTTGACAGGTTCTGCGTCAGACAATATGGGAGTAACGGATAAATTGGAAGCAGACCTTAAAAACGGCTTTGAAGTTGAAAAGGGAGAATGTATTGTATATAATCCTTTATCTTTAAAGAATCTTTCGGATTCCGAAGCAGTTGTATTTATTGAAAAAGCAGGAGATTCTACCTTTGACAATATCTTAAAAGAGATGGATCTTGCAAAACAGAGTAAAGTAAAAAATCTTGGATTCGTATTACTACAGTAGGAAGGCATAAAAGATGGCAAGAATTTTATTTGTAAGGTCTACACCGTATGACGAGGATTTAAACGGATATAATGTTCAGGGGGTGGGAATTGCCAAAGCCTTTTGCAGGCTTGGTTATGACTGTGATTATTTAAATTTTCACAAGACGAAGGACGAAACAATAGATGTCTTTGAAAAAGACAATCACAAGGCAAGAGTTATATTTAAACACAGAACCCGTATTTTCAGAACCGGAATCAACAGAGAGGTTTTGAAGGAAGAGTTTTTATCGCAATATGATATTGTTATTTGCCGTGAATACAACCAGCTGATGACACATTATATTGCAAAGCGTCATCCAAATACATCCATGTATTCGGGACCTTATTACAATATGTTTATGATTCCTTTCTTTTCGGGAATTTATGATGTTTTATATACAAAGAAACTGGACCGGGAACTGAAAGGAAAATTTGTTAAATCCCAGTTGGCCAAGGAATATCTCGAGAAAAAGGGATATACGGATTTGGTGGATGTCGGAGTCGGTCTTGATACTTCGAGATTTGAGAATGTCGAGATTCAGGAAAGCACGGCGGAACTGGTCAATTACATGAAAGAGAATGAGTGTATTCTTTACGTGGGAACACTAAGTGAAAGAAAGAATATTTCACTTATTCTTGAGATGTTTGAAAAGGTTCTGGAACGTAAGCCCGATGTTAAGCTTGTTCTTATAGGAAAAAGCGAACAGACGCTTATCAACAAACTGCTCGGCAAGAGCAATGAGTCTTATTATGAGGAACTGTTAACGAAGGTTCCGGATAAAGTAAAAGCATCCATTTATCATGTGTTAAGAGTGGATAACCCGCAGCTTCAGTTTGTTTATCCTATGGCAAAAGCATTTATTCTGCCGTCTCTTCTTGAGATTTTTGGTATGGTGCTTTTGGAAGCCATGTATTTCGGCACACCGGTCATTACGAGCTGGAACGGAGGATCCTCCACATTACTTACAGATGAATCATGCGGTCAGGTTGTCAAAGAATTTGACGCGTTAAAATGGGCGGATGCAATCTGCAGATATCTGGATGATGAGGAGTATTCGGCAAAGGTAAGCGCGAATGCCCAAAAATTAATCCGTGAAAACTACAGCTGGGATGTAATTGTTGCAAAAATGCTCGATGAATTGGATAAAAGATGAAATTTTGTTATGTTCTTCTTCATTACAAAACCGATGAGGATACGACAGAGTGTATCCGTTCCATCTGCAAGGTGGAAAAAGACCCTTTAATCGTCGTTGTGGATAACGCATCGGAAAACGGCAGTATAGAGAAAGTGGAAGAAGAGTTCCAAGGTTTTTCCAATATTCATATTATTAAAAACAAAGAGAATATCGGATTTGCTGCCGGAAATAATGTCGGATATAAATATGCCAGAAATACTCTTAATGCAGACTTTATTGCCATTTCCAACAATGATATTACTGTAGTAACACAGGATTTTTCAAAGAGAGTAGAGGAAATTTACGAAAAGACGGGATTTGATGTACTCGGACCGGATATTATCTCTTTGGTGGACGGCGGACACCAGAATCCTATGGAAGAATCTTTTCACAGTGCAGGAGAAGTCCGTAAAGAAATCAAACGATACAAAATGCTTCTTACCATCAGCAGAATGGGGATATATGACATTTTGAAATCCGGCGGAAAAGTCAGAACCGGGTCGGCAAGAAAGGATATTCCCGACGCGATTACGGAAGGCATTATGCTGCACGGATCATTTGTGATTTTTTCTCCCTCTTTTATAAAAAAAGAGCAGATTGCCTTTCGCGAGGGAACATTTTTATATGTGGAAGAAGCAATTTTAAAACACTATTGCGACAATACAGGATATAAGATGATTTTTGCTCCCGATATTTGTGTCAGGCATAAAGAGGATTCTGCAACAAATTCCATTCGGATTTCCAACCGCGAACGCAGGGAATTTGTTTTTCGCAATATGATACAGTCTCTGTCTGTTTATCTTGAGTATTTTAATGATTGACATGTTTTGTGAGGAATTGAAGTGAAGGTTCAGCCCCAATATACAAATTATATTGTTTCGTTTTCATTTAAGAATTATCTGAAGGCGAAATCCGGAATGCCCAAAGTAATTCTGTCACATCAGACTTTGATTAACAGACACAACACGAGTTATGTATATTTGTATTCCGTAAAAAAATCCATCCAAAACGATACCAAAATGCTCTTTTGTTATTTTGGGATGGTTGTAGACGGAAAATATATCGGAGTTTTTTCAATAAAGCAGATTATCAAAATTCTTTCCGGTTGGAACCGTATGGGTTACAATCTATTGAATTTTCATATTCATCATTTACTTTTTACTGACAGAAATAAAATTGGAAGTCTTTTGAATGAGTTTTCGGATATTCCAATTTATTTTTTTCTGCATGATTTTTACCTGTGCTGCCAGAGTTACAATCTTACGAATCCAAACGGAATATTCTGCGGTTCACATTGCCTGAATAAGGAAAACTGCGGAAACTGCCCTTACTACGAAAACAGTGTTTCATTCATAAAAGAGCTGCATGACTTTGTATCGTGCTACCTTTCACGTGCCGAATTTATCTCACCGTCCGAAGCTACAAAAGATATTTATTGCAGCTTTTGGAAAGAAATTGCAGATAAAATCAGAGTCATCCCACATCAGTCGTTTGTTGGCGAATACCGTGAAAACAAAGAAACTCTGCCGGAAAATTCACCGCTTAAAGTCGGATATCTCGGTGCTGCCATTGATTTAAAGGGATGGGACGTCTGGAAAAAACTGATTTCACAAACCAAAGAAACGAAGGCATACGAATTCTATGTTTTTAATAAAAACAGTGCAGAGGAATCCGATATGCATCAGGTACCCGTTGCCTTCTCGCCGCAGAATCAAAATGCGATGGTAGATGCAGTGAGAAAAGCCAAAATTGATATTGCCGTATTCTGGTCCAAGGTTCCGGAAACATATTCATATACATGCATGGAAGCCTTTTCTTCCAATGCATTTCTGATTACCAATGAGATTAGCGGAAATATTCGTCAATTTGTAGAAAAGAATCATGCCGGCCTTGTTTTAAAGGATGAAAATGACTTGATCGAGTTATTTAACAACTTTGTTCTTCTCAGAAAAGAAGTGCAAGACTACAAAGAGTCCGATATCTGCGGACCGATGTCTCTGGCGGACAATGAAGAGATATATGAATTATTTAAAGAATACAAGACGGAAGAAAAGACGATAACCCAAGAATACAGGACCTTCCGAAACCCATGGACATACGTAATTGAGTTTTCTTACAATCATTTTGTGAAAAAATATTGATTTTAGGAGCGTGGATGGATATCAAGGTTAAAAAAGCCGATCTGCTTGATTTAATTATAGTTATTTTGATTTTTTCCCAATTGGTTATATTGGGCTTTTTTGGCTTGAATTCCGTAATGAACAAAGTTGTTACGGTATTGATTCTTATCCGAATTATCCTTCATCCGCATCTTTTCCCCAAATTCAGTATAATTTCATCCCTGACGGTTCTTTTGCTGTTTGTTCTTTCGGTTGTATCCGAGGGAGGAGAGCGTGCAGTTTGGAGCAGTAATTTTTTGCTGATTTTTTATCCCTTTGTATACATGCTGTATTGGGTTTACTTGTTTTTGTATAATCCGTCATTTATCAAACGGGTTCTAAACAAAAGTTATTTCATTGTGAATGCAGTGATGATATTAAATATAGCGGTAATGCTGATTCAAATTTATTTCCCGTATTCGATTCAGGCGCGGATTACTGGGGCTCAGATTGATTACTATGAGGATACAATCTGTGGACTGTTTTCCTATGGCTCAACACATGTAGTGGGATTGTATTGCATATTTGTAATTCTTTACAATCTGTCATACGGAAAGCATTTAAACAAGAGTTATAAAGTGTTGAACTGGTGCTATACGGTTGTTATAGCCCTGCTGAATTGTTTTATTTCATTAAACAATGATAATAAAGCATTCTTTTTCCTTCTTCCGCTTTTCCTGTTTTTGTATATTGTATTGACGGACAATAAGATTACTCAGAAAGTTTCCCAATATATTCTGGGCGGACTGGGAACGCTTGGAGTCATTGTTTTAGGAACGTATTTTTTGTTTCCGTCAATTCATAAATATGTTAACAACACGCTGATAAAAACGCTGAGTGATTTTTTGTCGAATTATAATGCCGGGGCAAAGGCGGTTGGAAGTAACGAGAGAATAGCCATTATAGGATATGCACTTAAAAAAGCTGAAACATGGAAATTCGGACAGGGAATTGCAACCGCTTATTTAAACCAGTCAGGATATCATAATTTCAGATATTTCGGACAAAGCGATCTTGGCAGTTTTGTATTGTTAATCGGGATTTGGTTTTTTATCGCAATTTTAATAAGTTATCTGTATTTTAGTATTTCCATCATAAAAGGGGATTCAGGGAAAAGTATTTCAACCGTGTTTATCATAGTGCTGACAGGAGTATTATTAATACTTACATTGTATACACAGTGCTTTTCCAGAACCAATGTCGTAATCACACTCATGTTAATTGTGTCGGCGCTTCACATAAAACAGAATGAGATTCGAAAAGAAGAATCGGAAAATAACAGAGAAAGCGGGGATGCTTAATGAGAAGGATAAAAAAATACTGGAGAGTATTTATTTCTCTTTTTCTGATAATTGCTTCCAAGCTGCAGAAAAGAAAAGAAAACCGGATTGCTTTCGGTGCCTGGAAGGGCGAACTTTATATAGACAATTCGAGATATTTGCTTGAAACAGCATTAAAAACACTTGGTGAAGATTATCGTTTTGTCTGGATTGGGAATAAAGAGGTTGCAGCGCAATTGCCGCACGACAGCAGGATTTGCTGTTATGAGAAGAACTCGCTTAGGTCTTTATCGGCGCTATTAAAGTGCAAATATATGTTTTGTTCCCAGATGCATTATGAGGACTTGTCAAACTATAATGTTTTTGAAGGAGCGATAATTACGTATCTCCATCACGGATGCCCCGTAAAAAGATGGGGAGATGATGCGGGGACAGGACAAAGCATAAATCCGTCATGGCAGGATCGGATTGTCGGAAAGCGAAGACTGCTTGATTACTTTGTCTGCAGTTCTGAAACACATTTTCGAACAAATTTATCCTCTATGAAATCATGGGGATGTAATGAAAAAAACAACCTTCGAACAGGTACTCCTAGAAATGATATGCTTTTACTCGAAAATGACGAAGAGCATATTCTGAAATATAAGCAAAAATATGCCGAAATGCTTGGCTTTGATGTGAATCAGAAAGTTGTTTTGTACGTTCCGACGTTCAGACGAAGCGGAATTGCGAACGAATCCCTGGTGTATCGGGATTCCAAAGAAAAGGAAAGATTATCCGAGCTGTTGCATAAACACAACTGCGTACTGATTGAAAAAGCGCATTACGCAGGTGAATTTGAATCTAAAGAAGGAAAGAGTTATGATAATATTCTTTCCTGCCCCAAAAAAGTTAACATACAGGAAATGCTTCTCTTTACGGATTGTATGATCAGTGATTATTCGGGTGCATTTCTGGATTATTCCATTTTGGACAGACCGATTATTCATTACATATATGATTATGAATTCTACAGGGATGTGGATTCGGGATTATATTATGAATTAAACGAGTTTCAGGCAGGATCAGCCGCAAGAAATTATGACGAACTGCTTAATGCTTTGGAGAGCTGCCTGACAGATCCTAAAACAGGCGAAGAGTTACGCAGAAAAGTAAAGAATAAATTTATGGAATATGAACAGGGTAATGCTTCCGAACAGATTATAGGAAGTGTTTTAAGAAAGGAAACAGTTTAGTATGAAAGCGCTTATTTTAAATTCCGGAATGGGCACAAGAATGGGAGTGCTGACCAGTGAGCATCCGAAGTGTATGACGGAGATATCCACAAAGGAGACAATTTTATCCCGCCAGTTAAAACTTCTTGCGGAAGCCGGAATAAACGAAGTGGTAATTACGACCGGTTATTTTGATAAGGTTTTAATTGAATACTGTAACAGTCTTGAATTGCCGTTAAATATTACATTTGTTAAAAATCCGATTTACGATAAGACCAATTATATTTACAGCATTTATTGCGCCAGAGAGTATCTGGATGATGATATTATTCTGATGCACGGAGATCTTGTTTTTGAAAATGAAGTTATGGATATGATTTGCGAAAGCAAAGTATCCTGTATGTGCGTTTCTTCAACGCTTCCGTTACCCCAAAAGGATTTCAAAGCACAAGTGGTGGACGGAAAGGTTTTAAAGGTCGGAGTTGATATCTGGGAAAATGTTTTGGAAGCGCAGGCTTTTTATAAGATTTTCCGGGAAGACTGGAACAAATGGCTTTCTAAAATTGCAGAGTTTTGCGAAAACGACAATACAAAAGTATATGCCGAAAATGCGTTAAATGAACTGAATGGTGAAGCTAATATATCCGCACTGGATGTTAAGGATCTTTTATGCGCGGAAATTGACAATCAGGAAGACTTGGAAGCGGTATCCAAGGCGTTAAAAGAGATTGAAAACAGAACGGTTTACATGTGCTTTTCAACCGACATTATTCATGGAGGTCATATTGCAATCATTAAAAAAGCACAGAGGCTTGGGCGACTTATAATCGGCGTTCTTTCGGATGAGGTTGTTGCATCCTATAAGCGATTCCCTCTTGTTCCCGCATCGGAAAGAAAAGTGATGTTTGAGAATATAGCGGGCGTTTATAAAGTAGTTGATCAGAATACGCTTTCCTATAAGGAAAATCTTGAAAAATATAAGCCGACATATGTAGTTCACGGAGATGACTGGTGCAGCGGATTTCAAAAGCCGATTCGTGATGAAGTAATCGAGTGTATTGCCTCTTATGGCGGTAAACTGGTTGAATTTCCTTATAGTGTAAATGATAAATACAAAGATATTGAACTCAATACCAGAAGGGATCTGGCTATGCCGGATATTCGACGCAGACGTCTTCGCAGGGTATTGGAGATGAAGGGCCTGATTACCGCCATGGAAGCACATGACGGTTTGACCGGTTTAATTGTTGAAAACACAATTGTTCACCAGAATGGAGGTGCACATCAGTTTGATGCGATGTGGATTTCTTCTCTTTGCGACAGTACGGCGAAAGGAAAGCCGGATATAGAACTGGTAGATATGACTTCACGTTTCAGAACAATTGAGGATATTACCGAAGTAACTACCAAACCTATTATCTTTGACGGAGATACAGGCGGAAAGACCGAGCATTTCGTATACACGGTACGAAGCCTTGAGAGACTCGGAGTATCAATGGTGATTATTGAAGATAAGACCGGATTGAAGAAAAACTCTCTTTTCGGTACGGAGGTTGAACAGACACAGGACAGCATTGAAAATTTCTGCGAAAAAATAAAAGCAGGAAAGGAAGCTCAGAGAACCAAGGAATTCATGATTTGCGCACGTATCGAATCCCTGATTCTGGAGAGAGGAATGGAAGATGCTTTGGAACGTGCATTTGCCTTCACAGGTGCAGGTGCCGATGCCATAATGATTCACAGCCGCAGAAAAGACCCTTCCGAGATTCAGGAATTTATTGAAAAGTTCCGCGAAAAAGATCAGACAACACCGATTGTTCTTGTTCCTACCAGTTTTAATTCCGTTACCGAAGAGGAGTGGAAAGAACGTGGAGCAAATATAGTCATATATGCAAATCAGCTTATGAGAGCGGAAGTTCCGGCAATGCAGAAGGCTGCAGAAATTATTTTGGAAAATCACAGGGCTCAGGAATGTGATGAGATGCTGATGCCCTTTAAGGATATTATTCGAATGATTCCGGACGAGGTTTAGGATGATTATTACATCGAAAGACAATTATAAAGAATTGGATGCGTGGCTTTCTGAAAGAAAGAAAGTGTTGTTTGTATGCGATGAAGCAGTCAGATTTCTGGATAAATTCAATGAAAAAATAAAAGAGATTAATATTCCGTTAGTTCGTTTTTCGAACTTTAAACCGAATCCTGATTACGAAAGTGTGGTTGAAGGCGTTCAGTTATTCAGAGAATCAGGATGTGAAGCTATTATGGCTGTAGGCGGGGGTTCCGCTATTGATGTGGCTAAATGCATTAAACTTTATTCCGGTTGTAAAGGAAACGGGGAAAACGGCGATTGGCTGAAGGAAGAAATTTTGCCGAACAGTATTCCGTTTCTTGCCATGCCGACAACTGCAGGAACGGGTTCCGAAGCAACGCGATATGCGGTTATTTACTACAATGATAAAAAACAGAGTATTACGAGTGAAAGTATTATTCCCGAGACTGTTTTACATGATCCGGATGTATTAAGAACATTGCCGGTTTATCAGAAGAAGGCAACAATGATGGATGCGCTATCGCATGCAATCGAATCCTTCTGGTCGGTAAATTCCAATGAAGAGAGCAAGAAGTACAGCAAAGATGCAATTGCCGGAATTATGACTAATATGGACGGATATCTTGCCAATACGGAAGCCGGAAATGCAGGAATGCTGTTGGCGGCATATACTGCCGGAAAGGCAATTAATATTACACAAACAACTGCCGGACATGCAATGTGCTATAAGATTACGAGTTTGTTCGGATGTGCACACGGACATGCAGCTGCGCTTTGCAACCGTGTTATGTTTCCGTGGATGATAAAGAATGTTGACAGATGCACGGATATAAGAGGCGCCGGCTATCTGAAGGATACATTAAATGAAATCGGAATTGCCATGGGATGTGAAGATGCAGTCAGTGGTGCGAACAGGTTTGTATCAATTTTTGATTCTCTTGGGCTTGATGTACCGGCTGCAACAAAAGAACAGTTTATGATTCTGAAGGAAAACGTGAATGTTGAGAGACTTAGAAATCATCCTGTTTCACTGGATTCGGAAATCATTGATGAATTGTATCATCAGATATTAAAGGAACAGGCATGATCAGAAAAGCAATAGACAAATATCATAAATTAAGTCCGCAGGTAAAAGCTTCTGCCTGGTTTGCGGCATGCAGTGTATTGCAGAAGGGAATATCGACCATTACCGTCCCGATTTTTACCAGATTGATGACGGATGAGCAGTATGGTACATTTACCCTTTACAATACATGGTCAAACCTGCTGACAATTGTAACTTCCCTGTATTTATTTAACGGTGTATTAAATAATGCCATGGTGAAGTATGAGGATGACAGGGATCGATATATTGCATCCATGCAGGGTCTGACCATCTTGATGACGACAGTTGTGTTTGTCATTTATGTCGTCACCCAGGGTGTATGGTATCGAGTTATTAATCTTGCGCCTGTTTACATGATCATCATGTTTATCGAGATGCTTTTTGCACCCGCTTTGAGTTACTGGTCAGGGAAACAGCGCTTTGAATATAAATATGTAAAACTGGTTATCGTTACCGTTATTAAATCTGTGTTAAATCCTGTAGTAGGACTGATTGCAGTTTATTATTCCGTAGAAAAAGATTTGGCAAGAATTATATCCATTGTGGCGGTAGAAGTCGTAATCTGCGGAATAATTATGGTTTACCAGTTTGTTCGCGGAAAAGTATTTTTTGTAAAAGAATACTGGAAGTACGCCCTGAAACTCGGATTTCCTTTACTTCCGCATTATCTTTCCGGAATGATACTGAATCGTGGCGACACCGTTGTCATAGAGCATCTGGTGGGACGATCCAAGGTTGCATATTACGGAGTTGCATATAATATCGGATTTCTGGTTCAACTTTTTACGAATGCAATCGGAAATGCGTTTATTCCCTGGATGTATCAAAAAATCAAAGGAAAGGATTACGCAAAAATAGGGAAAACCGTGAATATTCTCCTGCTATTTGTATCAGCAATTGCCTTTGGTGTAATGTTGCTTGCGCCGGAAGCAATCTGGATTTTCGGAGACAGCGGATATGCATCGGCGGTCTATGTTGTGCCCCCGGTAGCTGCAAGTGTTTTCTTTATCTTTTTGTATAATCTTCTGGCAGTGCCACAGTTTTACTATGAGAAGACCAATTACATGCTTTTTGCATCCATTGCGGCGGCTTTGGTAAATATCGTATTAAATTTTATTTTTATAGATAAATTCGGTTATGTTGCCGCAGGTTATACAACATTGGTTTGCTATGTATTTTACAGTTTCGGTCACTTTATTATCAGTAAGAGTATCCTAAAAGAAAAAATAGGGGAAAATGCAGGTGTCATGTTTGATACAAAAGTACTTTTCCTTTTGTCGATTATGATTATAGGAATCGGAATTACCTGCAATTTCCTTTTCCCGTTCTGGTATATTCGCTATGGAATAATTCTGATCGGATTGATTTTATGCATTATATACAGAAAGAAACTCATAAAATTCTTTATAGACATTAAAGCAAAAAAATAAACTTAATTAGACAACGGAGGCGCCCGGTGAAAGAAGAATTATCCACCAGGGAAATACAGGAAGTATCACTGGAGATTTTAAAAAATATAACGGATGTTTGTGAAAAACTCAATTTACGATATGCACTTATATACGGAACTTTAATTGGGGCTGTTCGTCACCATGGTTATATTCCGTGGGATGATGACGTGGATATTATGATGCCGCGTCCTGATTATAATCAGCTGTTAGATTATCTTTCAGAGCATAAGCTGCCGAATCTGACGGTTTTTAACCGTAATACTCATCCCGAGTATCCTTATATGATTACGCGTATAAGTGACGATCGTTATATTTTGGAGATGGATAATGAAAAAAGCGTCGGAATGGGCATTTTTATTGATATTTATCCTTACGACGGGCTCGGAAAAACGAAAGATGAGGCAGTAAAATACGGATTAAAGGGAGACAGACTTTCTTCTCTTTGCTATCAGGCAACAAGAAAACATTTTGCGATGGAGACAACAGTATCTCCGATAAGAAAAGTGTTAAAATTTCCCGTATTTTTGATTTCAAAAATAATCGGTAAGAATTTCTTTCAGAATAAACTGGATAAACTGGCAGGGATGAAAGAATATGATAATTCGGAATTTGTCGGTTGTGTAATCTGGCTTTCGTGGGGAGAAAAGGATATTTTTAAACGCGAATGGTTTGATGAAACGATTATGATGCCGTTTGAAAATTACAGTTTCAGGGTTCCCAAACATTATGATGAAGTTCTTCGTCATGAATACGGGGATTATATGATTCTTCCGCCGGAGAAGGACAGAATCGGGCACCATTTTTATAGGGCATACAAAAAATAGGGAGGGATATTATGGAACACAAATATATGAAAATGTTTTACAGAACAGTTTCTTTTGTATGCGTGTTTTTCCTGTCTTTTTTGCTGTTCTTCAGTGTTTGTCATGCCGAACCCTCGAATCCTGATGCGGAAGAAAATGAAGTATCGGAAAAGATAGAAGAACTGGATTTGGCTGACAGTGTGTACCAGATGGGCTCCATGGAAGGCATATCGGGAGAATATGCCGTGGACTCTAAGACCGAAGAAGAAATCTGCGATTTGCTGGATCAGGCAGCAGATGATTTTGCGGAAGAAATAGATATAGAAGAATATGATCTTTCCGTGGAAGAGATTACGGAGCTGACTGCAGAGTTTATAAATCGAAATCCACAGTATTTCTATTTGAGCGGAGTAAGCGTAGAAATTGATGAGGATTATATTTCCAAAGTATATTTTTCATATGAGAATAATGCTCAGGACAAAGAACGAGAGTATGAACAGGCGGTCGCAGCGATATTACAGGGCGTTAATCCGTCATGGAGTGAGATTGCGAAACTCATGTATATCCATGATTACATTACAACAAACTGCAGTTATGACTTAAACCTGGAGAAAAGAACCGCTTACGATTGTCTGGTGGGGAAAAATGCAGTATGTACAGGTTATGCTCTTGCTTTTATGGATGTTGCCAACAGGGCGGGTATTGAAACAAAGTATGTAACAAGCGGCACACTCCGCCATGCCTGGAACATTGTTTGTATTGATGGAGATTACTTCTATGTGGACTGTACATGGGACGATCCGGTTTTCCTTGAGATGGATCAGGTAACTCAGAACTATGCATATAAAATGTACAGCCAGCATAAATTTTTCTTGAAAAGCCAGGATGCGTTTGCACATGGGGAGACGGACTGGCTGATCGACGGAGAGCAGGTATATGGGCTTTACAATGATACAGAATATGACAATGCCTGCTGGCATGATTCCGTTTCTGTTTCAGTCTCAAGTGACGGACTGCTTTATGTTTTGCTGGAAGGAAAATTATATCTTTGTTCGCCGGAGAATATTTCCGGAACTATGATAGTGCAGATTCCGGCAAATATATATACATATCACTATTACGGTTCGGTTGTATCCGTCGGAGATTTGATCTTTGCCGGTAACGAGAACCAGATTTATCTGGTAAATCCTGCCAATGAAAGTACAGAACTTGTATATGAACTGAGTGACGATCAAACATCACTATACGGTGAAATATACGGAATAGAAAGAGTAGGAAGCAGACTGCGCTATGATATGGGAAGCGGGCCGAGAATTACCGAGTATAACGGAAGTGATTATGTAGATGTTTCGGCTTATCTGGACGGGAATTATGCGGACGTAAAATTGGATAATAACTATATTCTTTTTACGGATACAACGGACAGTGTTCAGTTAACGGCAAATGTGACCCCTGAAGGGAAAACTGTTATATGGCAAAGTTCCAATCCGGAAGTTGCAACGGTCGATAATTCGGGATTGGTACAGGCGGTTGGATACGGAAGAACGGTAATTACCGCATCTGTCGGGGCATTTAAGGATATCTGTATTGTAAATATTGATACGGTTTGGCAACAGAATTATGAATTCGCAAACGAAGAGGATTTTCAGGGCAAATCGGTTTATTTATATCTTGATAAATACCTTAGTGATGAAGAAAATATTGTGCTTCCCCGAATAGGATATGTGAACGGAGAATCCTATATAGTATGTGCAAGAGGGAAGTATATTACTTACCAGACCAGCGATCAGATTAACCGATTGTATAAAGGGTTATTTACAGAGAAAAATTTGGAAAGCTTTTCCACGGAGGAAGGAATCTGTTTTGGTGATAATGCATCAGCATGTTTTCGATTGTGTACTAACCTTAAGACCGTTGATTTATCCGGTTGTGATGTCTCAAAGGTGACAACTGTAAACAGTATGTTCTATGGCTGTTCTTCTCTGGAATCTGTTAACTTTAGCGGATGCAGATTTGAGAATCTTCAGAGTGCTAAACTGATGTTTGGAGGATGTACGAGCCTGAAGTATATTCAGACACCGGAGTATATTGCGCAAGGAGTGTCCATGCCGCTTCCCTGCGAGATGTACGTGATGGATGATGAAGGAGGTTTGTCTGAGGAAAGCTATAACGATTTAAGTGAAGCTCCTTCTAACTGTTTATTATCCATTTATTACGAGAATCATACCAGTCATGTCCCCGAGACTGACTACGGTTATCCTGCAACCTGTACCCAGCCCGGATTAACTGACGGAAGTCATTGCTCGGTCTGTGGAATGGTTTTGGAAGAGCAGACTGTTATTCCTCCCAAAGGCCACACCATAGTGACTGATCCCCGGGTAGATCCCACTTATGAAAAAACGGGATTGACGGAAGGAAGCCATTGCTCGGAGTGTAACACCGTTTTTAAAGAGCAGAATGTGATACCGATGTTATCGGGATGGAGAACAATAGAGAATAAACAGTACTATTACGAGAACGGAAAGAAAATAACAGGATGGAAAGCCATAGACGGAAAATGGTATTACTTTGACTCGGTCGGAGTGAAATGCACAGGATGGGTATTGGTTAAAGAAAAATGGTACTATCTGAATGCTTCGGGTGTAATGCAGACCGGTTGGATTCAATATGCGAATAAATGGTATTATTTGAATTCCTCAGGCGATATGCGTATCGGATGGCTGAAATCAGGAAACACATGGTATTTTCTTAACAGTACGGGTGAAATGTGTACGGGTTGGAAAAAAGTGGATGGCGGCTGGTATTATTTCATGGCTTCCGGAGCTATGAAAACCGGTTGGTTAAAGTATGGAGGAAACTGGTATTATCTGACCCCGTCCGGAGCAATGAAGACAGGCTGGTTAAAGGAAGGCGGAGTCTGGTACTATTTCACATCGGATGGAGTTATGGTTACGGGAAGTCGGAAAATAGGAAACAAGACGTATAATTTTAATTCGTCCGGAGCCTGTTTGAATCCGTAAAAGCCGAAATAACAAACATTAATAGCATAAATAAAACAATGTGTAAAAGGAGGAAATTATGCGAAAAAGGAATTTGAAGAATGCAATAGTGAAAACCATAGCATTTGTTTCGGCGACTGCTATGCTTTCAACTTCATTCAGTACGATTTCGTTTGCAAAGGAAGTGCCGGATGATACTGAAACATCAGACTCCGCTTATTCCAAAGTAGTTGAATCGGATCTGACGGAAGATATTGCATTGGATGAAAATGAGGAAACTTTAGTTGTTGAGGCTGATGATTCAGAAGTTGAGTCATTAGCAGAGGCTGATGCAGAAATTGCAGAAGCAGAAGAAGCGGACGCAGAGGATGCTGAAACTGAAGAGGCTGATGTAAAAGAAGCTGAAGTGGATGAAGTTGAAGCAGAAGATGTAGAAACTGGCGTAGTAGATGCTGATGTTGAATCAGAAGAAGTTTTTTCAGAAGATTCTGAAACTGATGAAGTTGAAGTAGAAGATGCTGAATCTGAAGAAATTGATGTTGTAGAAGAAGCTGACGAAGTTGATGCAGAAGATGCAGAGGATGCTGAATCTGCTGAAACTGATGCAGAAGAAATTGATGCAACAGATATCGATACTGACGCAGAAGAAGCAGAAGAAATCGATACTGAAGAGGAAGTATCAATAGCAAATGAACTTGATACTGTTAAGAATGGCTGGGAAAAGCAAAGCGACGGAACCTATAAGTATTACGAAAACGGTGTTGCAGTAACAAGTCAGGTTAAAAAAATCGGAAACGATTATTTCGGATTTGATAGTAACGGAATAATGTTTGACGATGAGGTATTTGTTATTAACGAGGGTGGCTTCTATCCTGTAAACTATCGCGCAAAAAAGGGCGGATACCTTTATGTTAATTCCTGGTATGAAACTCCCGATGGAGAAAAGTATTATTACGGAGCAGGCGGACGTGCAAACGTAGGGCCGGCGGTTTTAACGATAGACGGGGTTAATTATTTATTCTATTCCGGAGGACGCCTTAATAGAAATGGAAGGGGAACAATAAATGACGTTTTATATGCTTCAGATAAAGAAGGAAAAGCATATGAACTGAAAAAAGGTGGCTGGACCAAGGTCGGAACAATCTGGTATTATTTATACGAAGATGGCAGCTATAGGACTAATACCGTCTTCCGGGATGGCGGAAAGTATTATTACTGGACGAATTACGGAAGAGTGCTATGCGATGACTATACTACGTATAATGGTTATGGTTATCGTGCCAAGGGTGATTGTTCCCTTTATGTAAATGAATGGTACACCAATGAGAACGCAGATAAGTATTATTATGGAGAGAACGGAAAAGCATCTACTAGGGCTTGTGTTCAGACGATTGGCGGAAAACAGTATCTTTTCGGGGTTTATGGCCGACTTTATATAGGCGGTTCGCTTACTGTTGATGGAGAAAATTATATATCTGATGAAAACGGTATTGCGACCAAAGTCACAAAAGACGGATGGGTTCAAGCCGGTAAGTATTGGCATTATTATGAGAACGGAAAAGCAATTACCGGTAAGATTAAAAAAATAGGAAGTTTTTACTTTGGTTTTGATTCTAGCGGTAATATGTATGCGAATACAACTTTCAGCAGTAGCCGTTATGACGAAAGCGGCAAATACCTGGGCAACGGATATTTTTATGCGGATGCGGAAGGACATCTTTATATCAACAAATGGAAACTGGAAAATGGCGAATGGCGTTACTTTGGTGCGGATGGAGCACGTGTTTTGGGCTGGCAGACAATTGCCGGCACAAAGTATTACTTTAACCCCGTATATTTTGATGCAAGAATGATGAGATCCTGCTATGTCCTGGATGGAAATGATATCTATCGCTTGGGTTCTGACGGCGTTGCAAAAAAGATAACCAATCCAAACGGTCTGTTTTATGATGTGTACGAGAATTATGCCGTATATTATCAGAACGGAACGCCTGTAAAGAGTACATGGAAAGAAATAAACGGAAAGTGGTTCTATTTTGAAGCCAGCGGAAGTCCTATTCAAGGAGAGGTTAGATTTATTAAGGATGCGTACTTTGCTTTTAACGCTGACGGAACCATGGCAACTAAAGGCTGGTTTAAAATAGACGATCAGACATACTATGTAAAAAATGATAAAGGCTATCTTGCTACGGGTGAACAGCAGATTGGTGATAAATATTATTATTTTTATGATGACGGAGAAATGAGAAGAGGAGTCATCTGCTATAATAACAAAATTTATTTCCTCAATCCCGACGGTTCATGGGCAGCAACGGCAAAAGAAGGCTGGAACAGTGTTCAGGGAACCTGGTATTATGTAAAAAATGGCACACTTATTTACGGACAAGAACTTGAATTAGCCGACGGAACATACTATTTTGACAACAACGGCGCAATGGTAAAGAATTATATTAGAAATTATAAGTATTTTGGTGCTGACGGCAAAAAGGTTACCAAGGACGGCTGGTACAAACTGGATACTAATTGGATTTATATCCGGAACGGTTCAATGCTTTACGATGGTGTTAAAACGATTAATAAGACTGAATATGCCTTTAATTATGAAGGATTCCTGGTTACCAACGGCTGGTTTGAAGGCGTCTATTATAATGCAGACGGTATTGCTGTTAAGAAGAATATTAAAGACGGATGGCAGCTTTACGGCGGAAGATATTACTATTATAAAAACGGCTCTGTAGTACGCTGTACCTGGGTGGGAAATTATTATATCGGTTCCGCCGGATTTATGATGACGAATCAGAGAACGCCTGATAAATACTTTGTCGGAAAAGACGGAAGGTATGTTACAAATACCGTTATAAAAGGCATGGTTGTTAAGTCAAACGGAAAGATTGCATGTAATGAATTCGTGACCATTGGCGGTAAGAAGTATTATGCGGATGAGGATGGTTATGCATGTAATTATAATGCATATGTAATCGGAAAGAATCTTTATCAGTTTAAGACTACATATGTTGACGGATATCCGGTTGGAGAGTATGTAAAGACTATTGCAACCAACGTAGAGAACAATAAGTGGTATCAGTTTGGAAATCAGTGGGCATATGTCAGAGACGGTCAGGTGATTTTAAACGGAACAGCTGAGATTGGTGGCGCAAATTACTATTTCAGTAATGGTGTAATGATGACCAATTACATGGCAGATGCATCTGTTAAAGAATCTAATTTTTTTGGATACGATCAGAATTCAAGAGTGGCTTATTTCGGAAGTGACGGCAAAGAAGTAAAGAACCGTTCAGGATGGGTAGACGGATATTACTACGGAGCCGATCATAGGACAACTATGGGATGGGTTCAGGTAAACGGTAATCTTTACTATGGATATTCGGATTCCGGAAGAAGTGAATATACCGTCATAAATGGAAAGATTTATCAGCTTGATACCCAAACAGGTGCTTTAAAAAATAATGTAACCAAATATAACGGATGGCTTCAGGCCGGAAGCGACTGGTACTATTTCGAGAATGGTTTTGCTGTTACCGATATTAAAACAATCGGAAAAGCTACTTATGCTTTCGATTACGATGGTCGTATGTTGAAGAATTGTTTAATAGAAACTAAAAACGGTGAACGCTATTATGTAAATTCGGAAGGTATTATTGATACAACGCCCGGATTCAGAACGGTTGACGGTCGTCAATATTACATTGATAAGGATGGCAAGGCTCTTATGGGAATTCATGAAATTAACGGAAAGATGTATTATTTCGAAAGTTCCCGTTATGATGATTATATCAATTACTGACAGCTCAAAGAGAGAAGGATGGCATGAAAATGCCGTCCTTCTTTTATATGTGATATATTAACAATATTAGTCTTTTCTTCGAAGGTTGACATACTGATTATAGGCTAGCATAATGAAAAAGTGAGATTTAAATTAATATACTCTAACGGAGGATTCTGAGTTGGAATTGACTATACTGATGCCGTGCCTTAATGAAGCAGAGACATTGGGAATATGCATAAAAAAAGCAAAAGGTTTTTTGGAAAAAAACAATATAGACGGTGAAGTTCTGATTTCTGATAACGGAAGTTCTGACGATTCGGTTAAAATTGCCGAATCCATGGGTGCCAGAGTAGTAAATGCACCAACGAGAGGTTATGGAGGGGCATTAATTACCGGATGTCAGAAAGCTTTGGGTGAGTATGTGATAATGGGCGATGCGGATGACAGTTACGATTTCGAGAATCTTATGCCTTTTCTTGAGAAACTTCGCGAAGGATATGATCTTGTAATGGGCAACCGTTTTAAAGGAGGTATCGAAAAGGGTGCAATGCCCTGGTCTCATAAATACATCGGCAATCCGGTTCTGTCTTTTATAGGTCGTCTGTTTTTTAAAAGTAAGATTAAAGATTTTCATTGCGGGCTTCGCGGATACAACCGAAAAAGAATGTTGGATTTGGGTTTGCGTACCACCGGTATGGAATATGCAAGCGAAATGGTTGTAATGTCCGAACTGGCAGGATATAAAATAGCTGAAGTTCCGACCACTTTAAAGAAGGACGGAAGATCACGTCCGCCACATTTAAGAAGTTTTCACGACGGATGGAGACATTTGAAATTTCTTTTAATGTATAGCCCCAAATGGCTGTTTTTATACCCGGGTATTATTCTTATAATAGTCGGATTAATCGGTGGCATCATTCTTACGACAGGACAATTTGCCATCGGATCTGTTGTATTTAGTATTCATACACTTTTATACTGTATGATTGCCATTATTCTGGGGGTAAATATCGTATATTTCTATACTTTCACCAAACTTTATGCCGAAACCAGTAATTTCATTCCTCATGACAAAGGAATAAGCAAACTTGTTGGATTCGGCGAGGATAAAGGGGTTTTGGCAGGATTTATACTGGCATTTATCGGTCTGGCTGCTTCCGTTGCCTCTTTAGTCATATGGGAAAAATCCGGGTTTAGTCAAATGGAACCGGAAAAACTGATGCGGTTGGTTTTACCTGCCGCCACAATGCTTGAAGTCGGCATAGAAACAATGTTTGCAAGTTTCTTAATGGGAATACTTAAAATCGAATTTAGAGGAAAATAAAAAATGACTGAAAGATTAAAGCATTTTTATGAAGAAATAAAAATCCCTACCATATTTTCGATTTTTGCGACATTCTGTTGTTTTTTGTCAATGACACCCATGCGTTCGGATGCGGGATTAACGGTATGTGTTCTACTGTATATATTAAGTTATGTCTCAGCCCGGCTAATCGTAAAAACATATAAGCATTCTCTGACTTTTATCGATACGGTCTGGAAAAAAATACTTACAGTTGTCTTTTTTATATATTTTAATATCAGCATATACGGTATGGTATATCTTGAAAGCAACGGGCTGGACGGATTTAAGCTCCCGAAAGCGGTTTATCCTTTGGTGTCACTTGTTTGGGTAACACCTCTTTTCTTCGGATTGCTGTATGTTGTTTCAAAACTTATGTCCGCACCTAAAAAAAACGGCACCGGACTTTCGATAAAAGTTCAAATAATCGCTTTTTTACTTCTTATGCTCAATTACGGAATATGGCTTTATGCTTTTAATCCGTGTATTTCTTCTGTAGATTCCGGCGTTCTTTATAATCAGGCGCATCAGATGATGACAGTTCCTATGATAAACTGGCATCCTCCTTTTTACGCAATCGTTTTGTCTTTCCTACTTAAAATATGTGACTCGGCAACTTTTTTGGTAATACTGCAGTGTATTGCTTTTTCTGTACTTATTGTCAGAATGACGGATTATTTGTTGCGTTCGGGATGTAACCGTTTTATCGGAATAATGCTTTATCTTTTATGGGGCTTTTCTTTCAATAACGTAATCCAGATGATAACATTGTGGAAAGACATCCCTTATATGATTTCACTTACCTGGCTTACGTTTTTGCTTGCACGTTTTATCAAAGAAAAATGTAATGTTTCCAAATCGTGGTACATTCGTTTCGTCATTGCAATGGCATTAACGGCCCTGTTCAGACAAAACGGCATCCTTCCGGCTGTTGCCGTTGCAGTTTTCATATGCGTTTTGGGAATTATTAAGAAGAAATATTTTGCATTAGTTTCGGTTGCAGCATTCCTGGCGATTATCATTATAATAGAGGGTCCCGTGTATAAATTTTATAAAGTCGAAAGCAGATCGGGATTAAAATATTTTGCGCTTGCAAATGATATTGTCGGAACATATTACCTCGTAGATGACCCGTCGGATGATGTGGTAGAAATGGTAAATGAAATAACCGAAAACGATCCGGAAAATTTTGGATATAATTCGTATTACACAACATACAACAGAAATGCTCTCGGAGAGTATTCGGTTCCCGGATTTTTGTCTGTCTATGTAAAAACGTTTTTCAGACACCCCAAAGAACTGACCCTTCAGTTTATGAGAAGAAATTCGGTTTTATGGAGCATTATAAAACCCGAGGAAGAATTTGCGGTATGTACCAATTATAAAAGAGACCATCACTCTGACGAATATACATATTCATATCCAAAGCGAGTGCCTAATAATCTGACAGAATTGTTTTCAAAAATAACGGATTATTTAACAGACAATTCTCTTGTATATTTACTGGCATGGCGAACGGGAATATATACGATAGTTTTACTTGCGGTATATCTGTATGCTTTCTGCAAAAAGAAACCGATATCTGTTTTGATATACTTCCCCATTGTATTTAATGTTTTGGGCTTATATGCTGCTTCCGGATGGTCCGATTACCGCTACTCCTGGCCGATTGAAGTAACAGCGCTGTTTATTATTCCTTTTATGAATTGTTATCTAAACGAATCCAAAACGGATGAATCTTTAAAAGATAATAAGCAGGGATAGGCCGCAATCATATCCGGATCCAATTATCTTTGCATAAAACAAAAAATGATAAATTGTCCTTAGAAAAAGGTAAGTATTCCGGCAAGGCTTATGTTATAGTGATAATGGAAGAAATGTATTTAATATAAATACTAAACGAGGAGGGATTTTATGAGGTACTATGTGAATTGTAACGTTGATGTATCTGGGGACGGATCGCAGAGTGCGCCTTTTATGACAATTTCTGAAGCTGCTGAAATTGCTATGCCCGGGGATGAGGTAATTGTTGCCGACGGAATTTACCGCGAGCATGTCAATCCGAAAAATGCCGGAAGAGATTACGCAAGAATTACGTATCGTGCACAGAATAAGTTAAAGGCGATAATTACCGGCGCAAACCGTGTCAACGACTGGGAAGAAGTTGAGCCCCATGTATGGAAAACGGTTTTCGACAATTCTTATTTCGGAAAGTACAATCCTTTTACGACGCTTGTTTCCGGCGACTGGTTTGATGCCAATTTCACGGCCCATACAGGCGATGTTTTTTTAAACGGCAAATCAATGTACGAAGTCACAAAATACGAGGATGTTGTAAATCCCAAGGAAAACCTGTCTTCATGGGACAAGGATTTTACCGTTTACACATGGTTCACCAGGCAGGAAGACGACAAGACGGTTATTTTTGCCAACTTCCAGGAGATTGATCCGAGATATGCAGTCACAGAAATTACTGTCAGACAGAACTGTTTTTACCCCCTAAAAGAAGGCATCGGATATATAACTCTCGATGGTTTTACGGTATGTAAGGCCGCTACGCAATGGGCTCCTCCTACGGCGTATCAGGACGGAATGATCGGTCCTCACTGGTCCAAAGGATGGATAATAGAGAACTGCGATATATTTGAGTCGAAGTGCTCGGGTATTTCGCTTGGAAAATACCTCCAGCGCAACAACGATAACAAGTGGCTTAACTGGAAATACAAAGACGGTACCCAGACCGAGCGTGACTGCATCTGTCAGGCACAGACTGAGGGTTGGAATAAAGACAGAATCGGTTCCCACATTATCAGAAACAACAATATCCATGACTGTGGACAGACCGGTATCGTCGGACATCTCGGCGGAGTATTTTCAATCATTGAGAACAACCACATTCACCATATAAACAACAAGCAGAATCTTGCGGGCGCGGAAATCGGCGGAATCAAGATGCATGCTGCAATCGATGTTATTATCCGCAAAAACCATTTCCATCACTGCACCAGAGGCCTCTGGCTTGACTGGCAGGCTCAGGGAACAAGAGTTACGCAGAATCTGTTCCACGACAATGCACTGCCGTATGATTATCTTTTACGAAAAGAAAATCTTGCAAACCTCGGACTCGGTGAAGATATTTTCATCGAAGTCAGTCACGGACCGACTTTGATTGATAACAACATTCTTTTATCAGACAGAGCATGTAAACTGCCGACACAGGGCGTTGCATTCGTGCACAACCTGATTGCAGGCTCCTTAACGGCGGTCGGAAGAGGTGTGGATAACGGCGCCAAGACCATGAAATCTCCGAGATATACACCTTATCATGTGTCTCACAGAACCGAGATTGCGGGCTTTATGACAATTCTCCACGGAGATATGCGTTTCTATAACAATGTTTTCGTTCAGAGAAAGATACGCGAGCAGATGTTAGAAATCTGCAAAGGCTTTGAACATGATGAGTGGGACGACGGAAACATGGTAGTCGGAACCATTCCTTACAACGATTATCAGACCGAAGAGGAATGGAAAGCAATGTTTGACGGCTATTGCGGAATGGGATCGGAATTAAGCGACAGATATTATCTGCCTTTACCCGTATGGACCGGCGGAAATGCTTATTTTAACGGTGCAAAGCCCTGCGATAAGGAAAAGGACGCCTTTGTAGATACCGAACATGATGTAAAAATCAATCTTCATATTGACGGTGACAGATGGGAGATTGAAAGCGACTTATTCGACTATCTTCCCAAAACCTGCGATCTGATTTCAACCAAAACTCTCGGAATGGCATTCGAGCCCGAGCAGAAATATGAAAATCCTGACGGCAGCGACATATTCTTTGATGTGGACTTCTTCGGAAACAGACGTGAACTTAAAGTGATTGCAGGCCCGTTTACGGATTAAAGGAATTAAGGGAGCATAAAAGAAGGATACCCAAATTATGGGTATCCTTTTTAAGTGAATTGCTTGTGGTTTAATACTCTTTTATGGCGTTATTCTTTACATACAGGAAGGCGAGTATTATAATTAAATGCGACTTTTCTCACCGAATTTATAATTTTCGCGAGTTTTCGCCACGAGGATATAATTATGGAAAAAGGGAAAAAAGACAAGCAAAATAAAGTATGGCTCGGATTCGGGATATTTCTGATTCTTGTAGCAATTATATGCGGCAGTTTTCTGGTACTGAGAGTTGTAAGCAGAATATCGGCCAATAAAAGAAATCAGGAGCTTCGGGAACTGGTTAATGAAGGAGCGGATACTTCAACTCCGATTATTGTGGATACTTCGCAGATAAGTGTCATTATTCCAAAAGAGGAAGACGAGGAAACTGTTGAGGAAGAAGAGCCCGTAAAAGACTGGTCTGAATGCACTATGGAGGAAAAGAAGGAGAGATACCTTGAAACCTACGGAATCATAGTGCCTGACAAGACTCTTGATTTTGACGAATTAAAAGAAACCGTCAACAAAGATATTTATGCGTGGATTTATATTCCCAATCTTGATGTGGACGATCCGGTAGTACAGCACCCTGATGACGATGCATATTATCTTAACCACAACCTTGACGGAACGGCCGGATATCCCGGCGGAATATATACCGAACCGACTTATAACAATACTGATTTTATGGACAGAATGACCGTTATATACGGCCACAATATGAGGGATGACAAGAGATTTTCGTCACTTCACAGACTTGAAGATAAGGCTGTTTTTGACGAAGTTCAGTATGTATTTATCTATATGCCCGACGACATTCTGGTTTATAAAATCGTTGCGGCTTACGAAGGCAGCAATCTTCATATTCTCGCCACCCATGTCTGGGACGACGAGAGCTGGGTAGATTACCTTTACGGTGTTACAAGCTTTGACGGACCCAGAGACAATACCAGGGAATATGAATTTACCCCGGAAACAAAAATGCTTACTTTATCGACTTGCATAAAAAACGTTCCTTCCAACAGATATCTGGTTCAGGGAGTTTTACTGGATGAGTGCAGATAAAAAAAAGAAAAGAAAACCGAATATTAAAAGAATCGTAATTGCCGTCCTGCTGTTATTAGCCGTAATAGCGGGCGGCTTAATTATTTCTTTTTTCGTTTTCCGGGCTCACGGTAAAAAAGAACTGCAGGGAACAAACTACAGAGAAATAAGGATTGAAGAGATTGTTCCTGAGGAAGATATTGAGGATGACGGAACTGTCAATTATAAGGGCGAGAAATACGTTTTCAATCCTGAAGTAATGACATTTCTTTTTATGGGAATCGATCACAGGGGAGACCTTGTGGATGCCGATGAGGTGACCGATTATTTAAAGGGCGGACAGGCGGATGCTCTGATTTTAATGGTAGTCAATCATAAAACAAAAAAGGTTAACCTCATAAACGTAAACAGAAATGCAATGGCCGAAATGGATGTTTACAACAAAGACGGAGAACTGATAGATACCGAGGTTAAACAGATCTGCCTAGCTCACGGATACGGAACCGGTCACGAGGACAGCTGCGAGAGACAGGTTGAAGCGGTTTCCGAGCTTTTCAATTTCCTGCAGATAAACGGATATTATTCGCTTGAACTTAACGGCGTAGCCGAACTGAATGATTATGTGGGCGGCGTGGAAATCGAAGTTCTCGAAAATATTCCGAAGGGTTCGAAAGAACTTAAAAACAGCCAGGGAAAAACAATTACGTTAAAGGGTGATGATGCAAGAATATATGTCCAGTACAGGGATGTTAAGAGTTTCAATTCCGTTGAATCCAGAATGGCAAGACAGAAGCAGTATATAAGCGCACTGTTTGCCAAGATTCTGGATAAGACCAAAGAGGATCCTACTTTCCCGGTAAAACTCCTGGATGTATTAAGCGATTATACCGTAACCAATCTGGATTCCTCAAAAATCTCATACCTTGCAACCACATGTTTAAATTATGAGTTTGATACGGAAAACATCTATACGCTTTCCGGTGAAACGGTGGAGAATGAGGAAGGTTATGAAGAATTTTACGTTGACGAGGATTCTTTAAAAGACTTGATTTTTGAACTGTTTTATGAAAAAATCGAATAGGATTATTTAAGATAAAAAACATTGTTTTTTATACAGTAAAACTTCCTTAAATTTGGGCAGAAGGACCAAAAAGGTTGTTAGCGCCGGGCCACATAGAGGGTGACGAGGTTTGGCAGTTATCGAAAGATTCGGCGGATGCTGCCACGGCGAATTTCTTTTATGATTTATACTTTGTATAGACAGAGAAGAAGTAGTGCGTCGTCAGAGAGAAATGAAAAAGCGGAATCAACACCGTAACAGAGGTTCTCTTATCACTGTAATATTTTTATATTCTATTGCAGAAGATAAGGAGATTTTTATATGAGAGTAGTTATTCAGGACAATTATGAAAAGATGTGCAAGTGGGCAGCAAACTATATCATAGCTAAAATCAATGCTCACAAGGAAGACAGACCTTTTGTTTTAGGCCTTCCCACAGGTTCATCACCCATCGGTGTTTACAAGGAATTAGTCAGAGCCAACAAGGCAGGCGAAGTATCCTTTGCAAACGTTGTTACATTCAATATGGACGAATATCTCGGACTTCCGAAAGACCACGACCAGAGCTACTGGTATTTCATGCATGACAATCTTTTCAATCACCTTGTTGACATGAAGCCTGAAAACATCAACATTCTTAACGGTATGACAGACAATCCCGAAGAAGAGTGCGCAAACTATGAGAAGAAGATTGCTTCATACGGCGGAATAGATTTATTCATGGGCGGTATCGGTGTAGACGGACATCTTGCATTTAACGAGCCCTACACATCACTTGCATCACGTACCGGTGTAAGAGACTTAACCACAGATACACGTATCGTAAATTCAAGATTCTTCGGAAACGATCCTGAGGCAGTTCCCGCACAGGCACTTTCCGTAGGTATCGGAACAGTTACCGATTCCAAAGAAGTACTCGTACTCATCTCAGGACACAACAAAGCCAGAGCACTTGCAGCCACAGTTGAAGGCAGCGTAAGCCAGAAATGGACCTGCAGCGCACTTCAGATGCACAACGGTGCAATCATTGCCTGCGACGAAGAAGCATGCGGCGAACTTACAGTTGACACATACAAATATTTCCTCGATATCGAGAAGAAAGAGAGACTGTAATTCTAAAGTAAATTAAATAGATAAAAAGGCAGTTTCGACTGCCTTTTTTATTGAAAAAAAGCCCTAAAAGAGATACAATATTCTATGTATGTATTTGCTAT
>CAMYYF010000002.1:0-36299 GCA_947303375.1 uncultured Lachnospiraceae bacterium | reverse complement strand
CTGAAGAGATTGCAGAAGCAGTTGAAGAACCTGTTGAAGAGATTGCAGAAGCAGTTGAAGAACCTGTTGAAGAGATTGCAGAAGCAGTAGAAGAACCTGTTGAAGAGATTGCAGAAGCAGTAGAAGAATCTGTTGAAGAAATTGCAGAAGAAGTGATTGAGAATACAGAAAATACTGCCGATGTTACGGAAGAAACTGTTGCTGAAGAAGTGGCAGAGGAAGCAGCTGCTGTTGAAGAAAGTTTAACTGAAGCAATTGAAACTGTTGAAGAGACAGCAGAAACAGTCGATAACGCAGAAGTTAATGCAGTTGAAGAAGTTGCTAAGATTGTTGAAGAGCCGGTTGAAGCTGCAGATACAATCAAAGAAACTGCTGTTTCCAAATCAGAAGAAAAGAAAAATAACGGTGGCAGATTTGTTTCTCCTATTGCACTTGCCAGTGAATTCGGAAGTGCTGAGGAAAAAGAAAGCGAAGAATCCGGCGATTCCTTCAGCCTTCCCGGCGGTGGAAAATTCGTATTCTCTCGCAGAACACGCAGTGCCAATAATAACAGAAATACCGAGAGATGGCAGAAGGAAGAAAAGTCCGGTACCAAGTTCGGTAAGACTTATAATTTTGTAAACGATGTTAATGACGAAACCGAAAGACTTGTTACCCGAGAACAGGCTAAGGCGGGTGATGTAGAATCTGCCGGAGTTTCCTTTAACAGAGTTGAAAAATTCAAAACAGATGAAGTAGTTGATTCTACAAATCCTCACGAGAGAGTTATTATGAAGGATACCAGTTCAGATGCTCCTCGTACCGAATTAAAGGTTACAAGTCGTTTCAAGAACGAAGAGATACCTGAAGAAATCGAGAAAGAAAGACTTAACTGCCCTGTTATTATCGATAGAAACGAAGATGATGAATTATCTAAGATTTTGGCTATTCCTATCGAAAAAACCGAAAAGAAGATGCCTGAATTTGTTCCGGGTAAGAGCAAAAAGGGCGATATTGAAGAAGTCGTAATTGAAGATATAAAAGATACAGAAGAAGTTGCGGAGGCAGTTGAAGAAGTAATTACAGAAACTGCTGTTGAAGAACCTGTAATCGAAACAGTTGAAGAACCTTCAATTGAAGCAGTTGAAGAACCTGCAGCCGAGGCTGAAGAAGTTGTCGAAGAGATTACAGAAGAAGTTATTAATGATAATGTGGAAGCGGATGTTGAAGAAGAAACTGAAGCCACAGAAGAATCTGCTGAGGAAGTTTCTTTTGAAGAACCTGTAGCTGAGACTGGAGAAACAAGTGAAGATGGTACTGTAGAACCTGCTGCTGAAACTATAGAAGAAGTTGAAGAAGCTATAGAAGAAACGTCTGAAGAAGTTAACGAAGTTGCTGAAGAAGCAGAAGAAGTAACTTTTGAAGAGCCTACAGTTGAAACAGCAGAGGAAACTGTTGAAGAAATCACAGAAGCTGCAGAAGAATCTGTAGAAGAAGTTTCATTTGAGGAGCAAGCTCAGGAAGTTTCGGAAGATATATTTGAAGAACCTGCAACAGATGTGGCAGAAGAAGTTATTGAAGATGCTTTTGCAGTGCCTGAAGCTGAAGATGTTGAAGTGACTGTAGAAGAAGCCGAAGTTGCTTTCGAAGAACCGGTTACGGAAGTGATTAAAACTGAAGAGCCTTCATTTGAAGAGCCTAAATATGAAGATACAGCTTTTGAAGAAGCAGCTGCAGAAGTTCAGACGGCGGATGAAACTGAAACTGATGAAGACGATCTTTTACATATTAACGAGCAGGCAGCCAGCAGAGCTATAGTTAAGAGCTGGCAGAATAAATATAACGGAGTAGGCACACCTCCAAAAGAAGACAATTCAAATGAAAGAGTTGTAAACAAGGGCGATATTTCTTCAGAGCTTTACGGAGAAAACTTTGCAGCCAGCCTTAAAGGCAAAAGAGGCGTAATGGATTACATGCTTGACGATCTCGACGGCGGCAAGGAATATGTAATGCGTACAAAACCTGAAACAAGTGCTCCCAAGGCAGAAGAAGTTGTTGAAGAAAAAACAGAAACGCCATCAAAGGATTTAAGCTCTTACCAGATCATAAAAGAATCAGGCTTCAGATACGATTCAAACAAGAGTGATTCCGCTAAAACTGAAACTGCTCCCGCAAATAACGATTCCATTTCTCCTTCACCTGTTAAACCTGTTGCAGAGAGAAGAACTGACTACTACAAGAAAGAAATTGATACTTCCATAGTATTTAAGAATGCGAGAGTAATCAAATCAACCAAGATTACAAGAGAACCTGAAGAAGATACTCATGTAAAGGTTGAGCGCAAAGAAACCGTATTTAGTGACAAGCAGAAGGTAATTGCTGTTATAAGAAACGGTGAAGTTATTCCCGTAAAAGATAAAGTGGAAGAAGAGAAGCCTGTAGAAGAAGCTAAACCTGTTAAAGCTGAGACTCCTAAAACAAGCAAAAAAGGGAAAAAAGGCAAAAAGGGTAAAGGCAAAAAGGAAGTAGCCGAATCATCCGAAGAGATGGTTCAGCCTCCGATCAGTGTAATGCTTGATGCAAAAGAAGCAGCTGAAATGACGGAACCGCTTGAAAGCCCTATTGTCAGAAATCGTAACGTAAAATTATAATTTGTTGTTGACAAAATATAAGAAAGTATTGATAATATATCAATGTATGTACATTAAATCGTCCGTGTCCGGCTTTAATGTTGAGAATTTTTAATGGAGGTGTAGGTCTTGGCTAATATCAAATCTGCAAAGAAGAGAATTGAAGTTTCCGCAAGAAACGCTGAGAGAAATAAAGCAATCCGTTCAAGCGTTAAGACTGCAGTTAAGAAAGTATATGCAGCTATCGATGCTAATGATAAGGAAGCAGCAAAGGCAGCATTAGTTAATGCTACAAGCGTTATCGAGAAAGCAACATCCAAGGGCGTATATCATAAGAATTACGCTTCAAGAAAGATTTCCCGTTTAAGCCTTGCAGTTAATAAACTTAATTAATATTTTTATTTAGGAATGAGAAACTCTTCCATACCGTCATGTGGAAGAGTTTTTTAAGTTAAGAAATGACAGATCAGAGCAAAATCAGAAATTTTTGTATAGTTGCCCATATCGATCACGGCAAATCCACGCTTGCTGACAGAATTATTGAAAGCACGGGACTTCTTACCAGCCGTGAAATGCAGGCACAGGTTCTTGACAATATGGACCTTGAACGTGAAAGAGGTATCACAATCAAGTCCCAGGCTGTAAGAACCGTATATAAGGCTAAAGACGGCAACGAATACATTTTTAATTTGATAGATACACCGGGACATGTTGACTTTAACTATGAGGTCAGCAGGTCTTTGGCTGCGTGTGACGGAGCAATTCTGGTAGTCGATGCCGCTCAGGGCATTGAAGCACAGACACTTGCGAATGTTTATCTTGCACTTGACCACAATCTGGATGTATTTCCGGTTATTAATAAAATTGATTTACCGAGTGCCGATCCTCAGAGAGTTATTGACGAGATAGAAGATGTAATCGGTCTTGAAGCTCAGGATGCTCCTCTAATATCGGCTAAAAACGGAATCGGAATCGATGAAGTATTAGAAGCTATTGTTCATAAAATACCCGCTCCCAAGGGGAATCCGAATGCTCCCTTAAAAGCTCTTATTTTTGATTCGATTTATGATTCATATAAAGGCGTTATTGTATTCTGCCGTTTAATGGACGGAAAGATTTCAAAGGGTACCAACGTTTTGATGATGGCAACAAAGGCTTCGTTTGAAGTTGTCGAAGTAGGAACCTTCGGCGCAGGACAGTTTTTCCCCTGCGATGAACTTTCTGCAGGAATGGTTGGTTATTTTACGGCATCCATTAAGAATGTCAGAGATACAGCTGTAGGTGACACTGTTACAGAAGCCAAGAATCCCTGCAAGGAGCCCTTGCCCGGTTATAAAAAAGTTCTTTCAATGGTTTACTGTGGTGTTTATCCCGCAGACGGTGCAAAATATCCTGATTTAAGAGATGCCCTTGAAAAACTTCAGTTAAACGACGCTTCTCTTAATTATGAGCCTGAAACATCCATAGCTTTAGGCTTTGGCTTCAGATGCGGTTTCTTAGGCCTTCTTCATCTTGAGATAGTTCAGGAGAGACTTGAGAGAGAATATAATCTCGATCTTGTTACAACTGCACCCGGAGTTGTATATCATGTTTATACGACCGACGGCGAGATGATTGAGCTTACCAATCCTTCGAATCTTCCCGATCCTTCGACGATCGATTATATGGAAGAACCGATTGTATCTGCCGAGATTATGGTAACAACCGAATTTATCGGTTCCATTATGGAACTTTGCCAGGAGAGACGAGGCAGATATCTTGGTATGGAATATATGGAAGAGACACGTGCTTTGCTTAAGTACGAGCTTCCTTTAAATGAAATAATTTATGACTTCTTTGATGCGCTTAAGTCCCGCTCAAAAGGATATGCTTCTTTTGATTACGATCTTAAGGGCTATGAGAAGTCAGAACTCATAAAACTTGATATCCTTGTTAATCATGAGGAAGTTGACGCGTTATCTTTTATCGTTCATAAAGATACGGCGTACGAACGTGGCAGAAAGATGTGCGAGAAGCTAAAAGAAGAGATTCCGCGTCATCTTTTTGAGATACCTATTCAGGCTGCTGTCGGTGGTAAGATAATCGCACGTGAGACTGTTAAGGCTTATCGTAAGGATGTCCTTGCAAAGTGTTATGGCGGTGATATCACTCGTAAAAAGAAACTTCTTGAAAAGCAAAAAGAAGGTAAAAAGAGAATGCGTCAGATCGGTAATGTCGAAATTCCTCAGGCAGCCTTTATGTCCGTTCTTAAACTTGATGACAAAAAGTAATTAAAAGGGGCGGTTTATTAACCGTCCTTTTATGCATTAATGAAGGTAAATAATGAATCAGAAAAAACTTGGAATTTACATTCATATACCTTTCTGTGTGAGAAAATGCAATTATTGTGATTTTAATTCCTTTGCTTCGGATGATGAAACGAAGGTTAATTACATCAATGCTCTTTGTAATGAAATTCGTGCTTACGGTCCGGATTACAAAGATTATTCGGTTGATACCGTATTTATCGGAGGAGGCACTCCAAGCATTCTTCCCGCAGACTTAACGAGGCAGTTCATGGATTGCCTTTATTCGAATTTTGTCATTGATTCTGATGCGGAAATAAGCATGGAAGCGAATCCCGGAACTCTTGATATCGAAAAAATAAAAGCATATAAAGAGCTTGGCATAAACCGTATCAGTCTCGGCCTTCAAAGCACTGTTTCACAAGAACTTAAGATCTTGGGCAGAATACATGATTACGAAACTTTTCTCGATTCTTTTAGGATGTTAAGAGAAACGGGCTTTAAGAATATAAATGTTGACTTGATGAACGGTATTCCGAATCAGACTTACGATTCTTTTATGAGAGGGTTAAAAACCATAAAAGAATTAAGCCCCGAACATATATCGATTTACAGCCTTATAGTCGAAGAAGGCACGCCCTTTTATGAGAGAGAATTAAATCTTCCCGATGAAGACGAAGAGCGTAAAATGGTGCATTCAATACCCTCGATTTTAGGAAAAGAATTTCATCAGTATGAGATATCGAATTATTCCAAAAGAGGCTTTGAATGTAAGCACAATATCAAATACTGGAGAAGAGAAGAGTATCTGGGAATGGGCCTTTCGGCCGCATCTTTAGTAAATGATACCCGATTTAAAAATACGGAAAATCTAAAAGATTATCTGTCAATATTTAAGGAAAGAGAAAAAATATACGATAATAATATTAGGTTTTCAGAATTTGAGCATTTGTCCGATGAAGATAAAATGTCTGAGTATATGTTCCTCGGACTTAGAATGAATGTGGGCATAAATATATCTGATTTTGAAAAAACATTCGATATTTCTTTATATGAAAAGTATGGGAAGAAAATAAAATTACATGTTGAGGAAGGATTGCTTGAAGTAAAAGAAGACCGCCTGTTCTTGACTAAAAAGGGCAGGGACCTTGCTAATTATGTCTGGTCTGATTTTGTGGGAGATTAATCTTAATGTATATTTTTTATGAGTTAACTTTTGCCTTGTCCCTGGCATTATCAATTTTATATGTTTTAATCTGGAACAAACATTACGACATCAACATTTCTGCTATATTTATTCTGATTCCGATTGCCAACATAGGGTATCTTTTTTCAAGCATTGCAGTAAACGCAAATGAAGCTACGATAGCCAACAAGATTATTTATCTTGGGGGCTGTTTTCTGACGTTCTTTATTACGATGAGTGTTTGGAACCTGTGCAATATAAAGGTTAACAGATATCTCAGATTTCTTTTATTTGCTCTTAGTACTTTTATGTACATTCTCGTACTTACCATAGGTTACAGGGATTATTATTACAAAGATTTTTATCTGGACGAAAGCACGGGACAATTCGTAAAAGTCTATGGCATTGGTCATTCGTTTTTCATAGTACTCGTACTTGCCTATATGATTATCGGCGTAACTACAATTGTTTATACGCTCTTTAAGAAAAAGCAGGCATCGAAGACTGTTACAATTCTTTTGTTTATCCCGGAATTGCTTGCTTTTGTAGGGTATTTTGGCAATACACTTTTTGGAAGAAAAATCGATGTAATGCCTTTAACTTACGTTCTTGCACAGATTGTTTATCTTTTAATCGTAAGAAGAATGGCACTTTACAATACGAGCGAAATGGTCGTGGAATCAATGGTGCGTACCGGTGATACAGGCTTTATAAACATTGATTTTAAAAATCATTATCTCGGAAGCAATGAAACGGCGCAGAATATTGTTCCCGGTTTAAAAGAATTAAGAGTAGATGACAGCATAGATAAAGTCGACGAACTCAGAAATAATCTGAATCACTGGATTGATCATTTCAATAATAATGAAAACAAGACTAATATATATATCCCTGAAGAGTTGAAAAACACTGAAAACGAAAGGATGTATGCAATTAATATCAATTACCTTCATGACGGATTCAGAAAAAGAGGTTATCAGATATTTTTAAAGGATGATACCGACAATCAGAAATACATTAAACTTCTTGATGCATATAATGAAGAACTTGAAACAGAGGTTGAAAAACAGACCAATCATATAGTTGAAATGCACGACAACCTTATAATGTCTATGGCGATGATGGTTGAAAGCCGTGACAATTCAACAGGCGGTCACATCAGAAGAACTTCCGAAGGTGTCAGGATTTTGATTGATGAGATTAAAAAGGGAGACGACCTTGATTTAAGCGATGAGTTCTGCAAATGTATCATAAAAGCAGCGCCCATGCATGATATCGGTAAAATTGCCGTAGATGATGTTATCTTAAGAAAGCCCGGCAGGTTTAATGACGAAGAATTTGAAAAGATGAAGATTCACTCGGCTGAGGGTGCTAGAATCGTCCATGAAATCCTAAAAGATACCGATGATGAGGCATTTAAGAAAATTGCCGAAAATGTGGCACATTTCCACCATGAAAGATGGGACGGTTCGGGATACCCGGATAAATTAAAAGGCGAAGAAATACCTCTTGAAGCACGTATAATGGCCATAGCGGATGTTTATGATGCCTTAGTCAGTAAGAGAGTATACAAGGAAAGTATGTCCTTTGAAGAAGCCGACAGAATCATAATGGAAGGTATGGGAACGCAGTTTGATGCGAAATTAAAACCTTATTACATCAAAGCGAGACCCAGATTTGAGGCTTATTATTCGGCTCAGGATATATAAATTTGTCCATTTTTATTTCTTGAAAAATTAGTATATTTTAATGCATTGTTTATAAACTTTGTCCAGATATTGCTTGAAAAATTCGCTTGAAAAAGGTATAATAATTTAGTCGCGGTATATGCGCAAATTAATAATGTTACGAAAAGGGGACATTAAGTTATGGTTAGAATTGAAGAGGTTTTACAGGTTGCAATGGATTCCAGAGCGTCAGATATCCATCTGACAGCAGGACTTCCTCCCAAAATGCGTGTTAACGGTCATCTTTTAAACATGGATTTCCCTGTTCTTAAACCCGAAGATACTTTGGATATAGTAGGTCAGATTATGACGGAGCATCAGAAGCAGATGTTCGAAGAGAGAGGTGAACTCGATATGTCATTCGCAGTTACCAACCTCGGACGTTACCGTGTAAATGCATTCCGCCAGCGTGGTTCTGTAGCTATGGCTCTTCGTGCCGTTAATACAGTTATTCCTACACCTGCACAGTTGGGCGTACCCAATGCCGTTGTAGATCTTTACAATCGTAAAAGAGGTCTTGTACTTGTAACAGGTCCTACAGGTTCAGGTAAATCAACAACTCTTGCATCAATTATTGATAAAGCTAATAACAACAGAGATGCTCATATTATTACACTGGAAGACCCTATCGAGTATTTGCACCTTCACAAAGTTGCAATGGTTAACCAGCGTGAGGTTGGTTTCGATACAATGAGTTATGCAAATGCCTTAAGAGCTGCTCTTCGTGAGGATCCCGATATTATCCTCGTAGGTGAGATGCGTGACTACGAAACAATTTCCGTAGCCGTAACCGCAGCCGAAACAGGCCACCTTGTATTATCAACACTGCATACAATCGGTGCTGCATCAACCATCGACCGTATCATCGACGTTTTCCCGCCTCATCAGCAGCAGCAGATCAGAGTACAGCTTGCTAACGTTCTTGAAGCGGTTATCTCTCAGCAGCTTATTCCTACAGCAGACGGACGTTCCCGTGTTGCTGCATTCGAAGTTATGCTTGGTAACCACGCTGTCAGAAACCTTATCCGTGAAGGTAAATCACACCAGTTACAGTCCGTAATGCAGACCAACAGAAAGATGGGTATGATTACAATGGACGAAGCTCTTACACAGCTTTACCTCGAAGGAAAGATCGACCAGGAAATGGTTGTTCAGTTCGCTCAGGATCCTGTAGGTATGATTCAGAAGCTCGGCTTAAAGGGTGTTCAGGCTCCGCTTTAATTTATTCAAGATTTTTAAAACATATTACAAACATAAGGTTCGGGCGTTTATTCGCCCGAACTTTGTAATATAAATCACAATTGATAAATCATTCAAAACCGATTCCGGCTGATTTATCACAAATCTTTATTTTTTCCCAAACCAATTAAATATTTTTTATAGTTTCTTTTTTGCGTGCTTTTTTGCATGCTTGGTTTTATTTCTTTTAGGGGGTATTATGGTTAGTTTTGTTTATTCGGGAACTGTTTACGGTATAAACAGTTACATTATCTGTGTCGAAACAGATGCATCAAACGGCCTTCCTGCTTTTGATATGGTCGGAATGCTTAATTCAGAGGTAAGGGAGGCGAAGGAGAGAGTAAAAGTATCTTTAAAGAATAACGGTTTTTCGATTCCGCCCGAGCGAATCACCGTTAACTTGTCGCCTGCAAATATTAGAAAAGGCGGAACGAAATTTGATTTGCCGATTGCAATATCATTGTTAATTGCACTTGGGGAGTTAAGGCAGAGCAGCACGGACGGGATACTGTTTTTGGGAGAGCTGGGTTTAGACGGTGATTTAAGATTTGTGGACGGAGTTTTACCTGTAGTAATTGAGGCAAAGAATCAGGGATTTAAAAAGGTTATTCTACCAAAGGTCAACGCTCTTGAAGGTGCTGCTATTGAAGGCATAGAAGTCTACGGGATGGAAAACATCCTCGATGTAATCAGATTCTTAACGCTTGATGAAGATGACAGAAAACTTGATTATGAACCCGAATCAATTGATATCGATGCACTTTTTAAATCAAGTCAGTACGATTATAATGTGGATTTTTCCGAAGTATCGGGTCAGAGAGAATTAAAAAGAGCATGCCTAATCGCAGCTGCGGGCTTTCATCATATCTTAATGATTGGAACTCCGGGTTGCGGTAAAACAATGGTTGCCAAACGCATACCTACAATACTTCCTCCGCTTTCTTATGACGAGAGTATTGAAGTCAGTAAGATTTATTCTATAGCAGGATTTATCAAAGAATTCGATTCATTAATCGTAAAACGTCCTTACAATTCACCACATCATACAATTACAGACAATGCACTTTCGGGAGGAGGCAATATTCCAAAGCCCGGTGTTATTTCCCTGTCTCACAGAGGAGTGCTGTTTCTAGACGAAGCTGTTCATTTTGACAGAAGAGCACTTGAGATACTTCGCCAGCCCCTTGAAGACAGAAAGATTGTTATAAGCAGGTCTTCCGGAACATTTGAATATCCATCGGATTTTATGCTTGTTGCTGCGATTAATCCATGCCCATGCGGTTATTATCCTGACAGGAACAAATGCAGATGTACCGAAACGCAGATTAAAAATTATATCGGAAAACTCTCTGGTCCGATCTTGGACAGAATAGATATCTGCGTTCAGACCGAGCCTCTCGAATATGACAATCTTAAAAACAAAAATGTTGCGGAAGAAGACTCTGCTTCTATGCGAAAGAAGATTATGGCTGCAAGGGATATTCAGGATAAAAGATTTAAAGGCACGGGAATTCGCTTTAATTCGGAGATGACTGTAAAAGAAATTGAAAAATATTGTGTAATTGATGCGAAAGACGAAGTATTTCTTGAGAGAGCATTTAAAGCAATGGAATTAAGCGCGAGAGCATATCATAAGATTTTGCGCGTTGCAAGAACTATAGCGGATTTGGACAATTCAGAGAATATTCAAAAGAAGCATTTATCCGAAGCGCTTAATTACAGAATGAACAGTCTTTATTTATAAGATGGAGGGAAGATAATGGAAACGATGATAGATAACGAAGATTTATACGCATATATGTTCAGGGCTAAAGGTTTGTCGGGAAGACTGGCAAATAAGTTATGTAAACTTAATTTAAGCTTTGAAAGTATATTAAAAACAGATTTAGATTTTCTGTACCTTGATAATATATTAAGAGAAGCATCGGAATCGGTACATGAAGAAAAGGATTTAGTTAAACTAAAGACCATAAAAGAAACGGTATTAACCGAAGAAAATGAATTAAGAGAGGAAGCGAAAATCTTTTATGCGAATCTTTTACGAGAAAATATTCACTGGACCCATCTGACTAAGAAAGACTATCCTTTCAGGCTTAAAAATATAGGCGATCCGCCCTTGATGTTCTTTTATAAAGGCAGACTTCCCCAAGAAGACAGACCCTCGGTTGCGATAGTAGGTGCAAGAGAATGTTCTCCCTATGGTGAGAAAACAGCGCGAATGTTTGCAAGAGAATTAAGTTCGGCCGGAGTGCAGATAATAAGCGGAATGGCAAGAGGAATTGATGGCATATCTCAAAGAGGCTCAATCTCTGTAGGCGGAAATACATTCGGAGTTTTGGGCTGCGGTGTGGACGTAATCTATCCCGAAGACAATAAAGACTTATTTATCGATATTCTTAAAGACGGCGGAATAATCAGCGAATTTAATCCGGGTACAGAACCCTTAAGAACTTATTTTCCATCAAGGAACAGAATTATATCAGGGCTTTCAGATGTAGTCCTTGTAGTTGAAGCCAGAAAAAGAAGCGGTACATATATTACGGTTACCCAGGCACTGGATCAGGGAAGAGAAGTATTTGCTGTTCCCGGCAGAATAACTGATGCCTTATCTGACGGGTGTAACAATTTAATTGCCGCAGGTGCTGAAATTGCGGTTGGCAGTAAGGTTATTATTGATGATTTAAAGAATAAGGGATTTAAGTATGTTAACGGTACTTTTGATATTTCTCATAAAAGAAATCCAAGCTTTGAATCAGAACATGATGATAAATGTATTAAACAATTTGACAATAAAGATATTGTCGATGATTCAAACAATGATTCAGATAATACTTCAATTAACACTTTGGAAAATCAAATCTATAATCTGCTTTTGCAAAACGAATTGTCTCTTGATGCAATCTACAGAGCATTGGGAGATGAATATTCTATTGAAGATTTAAGTATTTCGCTGGTTGAACTTGAGATGGACGGTAAAATTGTTAAAACAGGCTCAAGGTATTTTGCATTGTCGTAATTTGCTGATATGGAATAATTCTCTCAATGTATTTTGCATATTTTAAACTGTTTATTTTTTTATGAAATGATATTATATTTATAACAAGGGTATTCAAAAAAAGGAGTGATTTTTATGAAGATTTGCCCTAAATGCAGAGAATCAATCGGTGAAACCTTACAGGTTTGTCCTTTATGTAATTATCAGTTTACAAAAGAGGATAATATAAGATTTTTCAAAGAAAAAGAAGAGTTAGAACACGGCGAAGCGAAGTATCTTGAAGATCTTCGTGCAAAAAGAGCCAAAATGAGAGTTATTTATTCTTTGGTTATGATGGGTTTATATATACTGCCCATGATAATCGGCGGAACAATTTCGATTTTCACTGAAAATGTCAATTTCTATGTGGTATTTGCTGTGATAGGTCTTGTTTCCGGTTTTGCGGTAATGATAATAGGAATTGTTAACGGCGCATTCAGATGTCCCTTCTGTGACAGAATTCTTTTCAGAAATTACGGAAAACATTGTACGCACTGCGGAAAACAACTATATTACTAAATAAACTAAGTCAGATTACTGCCCGATATTGATTACATGTCGGGCAGTTTTTTTATGCACACAGGTGTTTTATGTGATAATATATGATAGATATGTACAACAAAGATTATTTGAATGAAAAATCAAAAGTTAATATAGAAATTCTTGATGAAATCGACTCGACGAACGAGGAAGCCAAGAGAAGAATCCTTGCGGGTGCTTGTAATGATTTTGTGTTATTAGCAAGAAAGCAGACAGCAGGCAAGGGAAGAAAGGGGCGTTCCTTTTATTCGCCGAAGGATACGGGCATTTATTTTACGTTCGTTCATTTTACGGACGATTCGCCCGAAACTGTTTTAAAAGTAACGGTTGCGGCATCGGTTATCGCTGCCAATGCCATTAAAGATGCCTTAAATATTGATTGCAAGATAAAATGGGTAAACGATCTTTATTTTAACAATAAAAAGGTTTCGGGAACACTTTGCGAACTGATCCTAAAAGATACGATGAACAATTCCCGAAATGCGGTTATAGTCGGAACCGGAATTAATCTTTGTACCGAAGATTTTCCCGATGAATTATCAGGGATAGCAGGCTCTCTTAAAGAGAAGATTGCAAATCCCGGGTCAATTGATGATATAGTCATAGGATATGCAAACGGATTACACAAATTCTTTGCGACGAATGATTTAAAGCCTCTTATGCCTTTATACAAAGAGTCTTCTCTTGTCATTGGCAAAGAAGTTGAACTTTCTGATGCCTCGGGTTTTCTTGATAAAGGAATTGTTACAGACTTTGATGAAGAAGGTGCGATAATAATTCGAAATCTTTTAGGAGAGATTAAAAGATTCGATTCCGGTGAAATTAGCCTTATTATCGATGGAGAATAAAATGAAAAGAGCGGTTATAGTCGGCAGTGCCGGGATAAACAATTACACAAAAATAAAAGAGTATCTGCGCAAAGAAGATTATTTTGTTTTCTGCGATGCGGGTCTTAAACATATGGACGGACTTGGAGTAAAGCCTGATTTAATCGTCGGAGATTTTGACTCACATGAAAATCCAAACCTTAACGTTGAGACAATTGTTCTTCCTACCATAAAAGACGATACCGACACCTGCCATGCACTTATGGTTTGTATTGATAGAGGATTTACGGATTTTCTTTTTTTAGGCTGTATAGGAGAGAGAATGGACCATACTTTAGGTAACCTGTCTCTTTTAATTATGCTTAAAGAAAAAGGGCTAAACGGAATTATGCTTGATGATTATTCCGAAATAAGCATTATAGACGGCGAAGCAAGTATAGACGATTCATTTTCATTTTTCTCGCTTATTACATTAAGTGATTCTGCAGAAGGCATTACGATAAAAAATGCAAAGTATCCGCTTGAAAACGGATTCATTAAATCCGGATTTCAGCTTGGAATAAGTAATGAAGTCATAAAAGGGGAGACAGCCAAGGTATCTTCGAAGAGCGGCAACCTTATTTTGATTAAAGTCTTTTAATGATAGACATAGATAAAAAAATCGGCATTTATTATAAAAAAATCGTGTACTATCTGTGAATTTATACAAATTAGGCTTGAATTATCAGAATTCTTATATTAAAATATTTGAGTATTTAATTGTGTTATAACTTTTTAGGAGGAGTATATATGATTTCAGCCGGAGATTTTAGAAACGGTATTACCATTGAATTAGAAGGAAACGTATTTCAGATTATAGAGTTCCAGCATGTAAAACCCGGTAAGGGCGCTGCATTTGTCAGAACCAAACTTAAAAACATCAAGAACGGCGGTGTAGTTGAAAAAACTTTCAGACCTACAGAAAAATGCCCTCAGGCACGTATCGACCGTAAAGATATGCAGTATCTTTATGCAGACGGTGATATGTTCAACTTCATGGATGTTGAAACATATGAGCAGATCGCATTAAGCAAAGATGAAATCGGTGATGCATTAAAGTTCGTTAAAGAAAACGAAATGGTTAAGATGCTTTCACATAACGGACAGGTATTCTCAGTAGAACCTCCTCTTTTCGTTGAACTTGAAATTACTGAGACAGAGCCCGGCTTCAAAGGTGATACAGCTACAGGTGCTTCCAAGCCCGCTATCGTTGAGACAGGAGCTCAGGTATCCGTTCCTCTCTTCGTAGAAATCGGTGAGAAGATTAAGATTGATACAAGAACAGGAGAATATCTCTCAAGAGTATAATCTTTCTTCACAAATATACAAAGCTAATGAAGACAATGAATATTTCAAAATGTTCATTGTCTTTTTTGTTTACATTTTTCGTATTTTCTTATGGAGGTATATATGGATTACAGCATATTTAAAGAATGTATTCTCGAGGCACTGACCGAGAGATTTGGGGATGATTGCAAAATAGAATATAAAGAAGTACTTAAAAACAACGGAATAAGACTGGACGGACTGCTTGTAAGATTTAATAATAAAAGTATTTCACCTACAGTTTATGTAAATGATTATTACGACAGATATGTAGCGGGAGAAGATATCGACGAAATAGCGGATCATATTGCATGGCTTATAAAAAACAACTGTCTTGAAGATGATTTTAATCCCGAGAGCCTGATTCTTTTTGAAAACATAAAAGACCGGATAGTCTACAAACTTGTTAATTACGAGAAAAACAAGGATTTGCTTAATACTATTCCTCATAAAAAATTTCTTGACCTGGCAGTGGTTTATTACATTGCCATCAAGGAAGATATTTTTGAGAGCGCATCGATACTTATTAATAACTCTCATCTTGAACTCTGGGATAAAACAATGGAAGATATTGACAAACTGGCCAAAGAAAACAGCCCCAATATTTTAAAGCCGGAGCTTAAGAGTATGGCACAGACTTTGATGGAGATTATTCATCATGAGAAAAAGAATTTGGATGAACTCGAAGAGGATATTTTAGCTGATTGCGGTATGTATGTTCTTTCAAATGAAAAGAAACAGTTCGGAGCATCTGCGATTCTTTATGATAATGTCATCAAGGATTTTAGCGAGAAACTAAACAGCGATTTATATATTTTGCCAAGTTCCGTGCATGAGGTAATTATGATTCCTTCAATACTCGTGGATTCGGTGGATAAATTAAACGATATGATATGTGAGGTAAATGCAACGCAGGTTCCTTTGATTGATATTCTTTCAAATCATTCGTATTATTACAGCAGAGAAAAAGAATGTATAACATGCGCATAATAGTATAAATTGATGTCCGGAATTTCCGCTTATTATATTTCTTTTAGGGTGGGAATTCCGGATTTTTAAGCTTACTCGTAAAAGGGTATAAAGGTAGACAAACAGTGGCTTTAGTGATAAAATAATCTAGTATGTTTTTGTCTAGGGATTAATTTGCACCCGTAGTCTAATGGATAGAATATTGGCCTCCGACGCCAAGGATGCAGGTTCGATTCCTGTCGGGTGCATACTATGTAGTTTATTGGGAGTGTATTTATTTAATGAAAGACAATTCGAAATCTTTACTGGAGAGGGTATGGATTATTGTTAAAAAGAATATACTTGTTTCTGCGACTCTTGTTTTTGTAGTTATTTTGCTTATTGTTTCCATCGCGCTTGTAGGCATTACACGCATTCGTGAAAAGAAGGCCGCACAGCGTGCTTATGAGGCTTTGTCTGAAGAAGAGAAGGCTTTGCTTAATCAGGATTTTACCGTGGTTAAGGATGGCTATGACTTTATAAACAGAGCGATGACTGATTATCTTAATGCTCTTGCAGACAACAATCAGGCTTATTTAAAAGAGAATATGTTCTCAATTAACAACAATGAACTTGATAATGTTGAAGTTAAGAGCAAATATATCGATCGCTACGATAATATAGTTTGTTATACTCAGCAGGGATATGAAGATGAATCCTTTTATGTATATGTTACATACGACATTTATTTTAAGGACATTGATACTCCGGTTCCCGGCATAATCGGTCTCTACTATGCGAAGGATTCGCTTGAAAAATACAGAATATTCAAGCAGAACAATATGTCTTCGTTAGTTCTTCAGAATTTCTATATTGCTTACATGCAGCAGGATGTTCAGGATATTTACAATCAGGTTTCTCTTAAATACAACGAAACTCTTGAATCCGATGAAGAACTCAATGATTTTATGCTTTCATATCAGGATATCATGAATAATGATATGGTTGCATTAAATGAGGAAAGAGAGAGAATTGCGGCAGAGCAGGCTCAGCTTGACGATGATAATGCAAATCAGGGCCCTGTCAGAGAAAGAGTTAAAGCGACTACCAGTGTAAATGTCAGATCTTCTGATTCAGAAACAGCCGAAAGGCTCGGAACAGTTTCGGAAGGAGCTATACTGACCAGAATCGAATCAAAACTTAACGGCTGGTCAAAGGTTGAATACGAAGGAAAAGAAGCGTATATAAAGTCCGAATATCTCCAGGTGGTTGATTCCGACGGAAATGCTGTTGAAGAGAATAACACCAACACTCAGGTCGACAATAATACAAACAATAACACTAATAACAACAACGCTACGAATAACAATGACGGTGAGAAAAAATACGTTTCGGCAATCGATAACGTAAATATCAGATCCGAAGCGGATATTGATGCCGAAAGAGTCGGATTTGCTTATAACGGTGACAAACTTGAATTTGTCGAAAAGCTCTCGAACGGCTGGACAAAGATAAAATATAACGGCAAGGACGCCTACGTTAAAAGCGACTATGTACAGTAATAACCGGTGCATAATCAATTGATTATGCACTATTTTATTATGCAGGATATATATGAACGAATACAGAATTAACAAATATATAGCTTTATGCGGAATATGCTCAAGAAGAGAAGCTGACGGACTTATTGAAGCCGGCAGAGTACTTATAAACGGCAATAAAGCGGAACTCGGAAGCAAGGTGACAGATAATGACGAAGTCACTCTGGACGGTAAGGCTGTTAAGCCCGAAGAAAAGAAAGTGGTAGCGTATTACAAACCTGTAGGTGTTACATGCACCGAGGCCGATGTACACGCGAACGTTACTCTTACAGAGGCATTTAAATATCCTACAAGACTTACATATGCAGGCCGCCTTGACGAAGACTCCGAAGGTTTGTTACTCATGACCAATGACGGCGATCTGATTCACGTAATGATGTGCGGTTCCAACAATCACGAAAAAGAATACATTGTTACAGTTGATAAAGATATCGAGCCCATAATATTCGAGAGAATGGCAAAGGGCATTTTCTTATTTGATCTTAATGTCGAAACCAAGCCGTGTAAGGTCGTTCCCGTTGATCTCAGAACTTTTAAGATTACACTTACACAGGGCTTAAACAGACAGATTAGAAGAATGTGTTTTGAATGCGGACTTGATGTAATTTCTCTTAAAAGAATCAGAGTCTGCAATATTCTTTTAGGAGATTTAAAGCCCAATGAATACAGGGAAATAAAAGGCGAAGAACTGGATAAACTGTATGATATGGTTTTTAAAAATCCCGCACAGGAATAGACAGAGGATATATAATCAGGGGTTAACTCTTTTATGAATAATCTTGAAAGAATAAAAGAATTATGCAAAATTTTGAATAAAGCCAACGAAGCGTATTACGCGAAAGATGAGGAGATTATTTCCAACTTTGAGTATGATTCGCTTTATGATGAACTCGTAAAACTCGAGGAAGAGACGGGAATTATTTTATCCGATTCTCCGACGAGAAAAGTCGGCTACGAACCGGTGTCTTTTCTGCCGAAGTTTACGCATCCTTCGCCCATGCTTTCGTTATCAAAAACCAAGGACAGAGAAGAGTTAAGAGAATGGCTTAAGGACAAGGAAGGCCTTTTGTCGTGGAAACTTGACGGCCTTACAATCGTGCTTACTTACGATGACGGGAAGCTTACGAATGCTGTTACCAGAGGAAACGGTGAAGTTGGCGAAGTTATCACCCAGAATGCGAAATGTTTTAAGAATTTACCTGTAGGTATTTCATATAAAGGCCATCTTGTTTTAAGAGGCGAGGCGGTTATTTCTTATTCGGATTTTAAAATGATTAACGAAAAAATAGAAAATCCGGATGAGCAGTATAAGAATCCCAGAAACCTCTGTTCAGGCTCTGTAAGACAGCTTGACCCGAAGGTTACGGCTTCGAGAAATGTTTGTTTCTATGCGTTTAATCTGGTAGAAGCCGAAGAAGTGGATTTTAAGAATTCCAGATTTGAGCAGATGAAGTTTTTATCTGAGCTTGGATTTGAATGCGTTCACGAAGAAAAGGTCACTAAAGACAATCTTCTTGAAAAAATAGAGTGGTATTCGAACGAAATAAAGACATACGACATTCCGTCCGACGGTCTTGTTTTGATGTATGATGATATTGCATACGGTAAATCGCTCGGTTCTACCGCAAAAGCACCGAGAAATGCAATTGCGTTTAAATGGCAGGACGAACAGGCTGAGACCACATTAAGAGAGATTGAATGGAGTCCTTCGAGAACAGGTCTTATAAATCCCGTTGCCATATTTGATACGGTTGACCTTGAAGGCACCAATGTTTCGAGAGCAAGCGTTCATAATATTTCAGTCATGCGTTCTCTTAAACTTGGCATAGGAGACAGAATCCTTGTTTACAAAGCCAATATGATTATACCTCAGATATCCGAGAATCTTACGAAGAGCGATAATGTCGAAATACCCGAATGCTGTCCTTCGTGTGGCGGTAAAACCGTCATTGAATCTACGGACGGTACGGATGTTTTGATGTGTAAAAATCCTTTATGCCCCGTAAAACAGGAGAAGAGTCTGACACTTTTTGCGTCAAGGAACGCTCTATCAATAGACGGTGTATCCGAAGAAACAATTGTCAAATTTATAGAAAAAGGTTTTATAAAAGAGTATGCTGATTTCTTCAGACTCGAAAGATATAAAAACGATATCGTAACTATGGAAGGCTTTGGAATCAAATCGTACGAGAATATGATTGCTTCCTGCGAGAAGGCGAAGAAGACCACGCTTCCAAAACTTTTATATGGTCTTGGAATCGAAAACGTAGGTGTTGCAAATGCAAAGCTTATCGCCTCTTTTTATGATTATGATTTTGATAAGATAAGAAATGCGTCAGTAGACGAACTGTCTACCATAGACCAAGTCGGAGAAGTAATTGCGACAAGCATTTACAATTTCTTCCACGATGATGCAAGAATAAAAGAGGTCGACAATATTTTAGAGTATGTCGAACTGGAAAAGATCGAAACTTCCGGCGAAAAAGATCTGGCAGGCAAAACATTTGTTATAACCGGCGCTCTTAATCATTTTGAAAACAGAGATCTTTTAAAAGAAATAATAGAAAACCGTGGCGGAAAGGTTTCGGGCAGCGTTTCAAATAAGACCGAAGCACTCATCAACAACGATGTCAATTCCTCTTCAGGCAAGAATAAAAAAGCCAAAGAACTCGGCATAAGAATCATCTCTGAAGATGATTTCTTGAAAGAATTCAATATTTCCGTATAATAGTTTCGGGAATAAATAAATATATTAACGGAGTAAATCATGCCAATCAGAATCCAGAGTGAACTCCCGGCAAAGGAGATTCTTGAAAACGAAAATATATTTGTAATGGATGAAAGCAGGGCAATGCATCAGGATATAAGACCCCTGAAGGTTGCTATTCTTAATGTAATGCCCCTAAAAGAAGAAACAGAACTTCAGCTTCTTCGTGTTTTGTCCAATACTCCTCTTCAGATTGATGTTACGTTTTTGAATGTTAAAACACATATTTCGAAGAATACTTCGGCGAGTCATCTTAATAAGTTTTATACCTTTTATGATGAGATAAAGAATGAGAAATTCGACGGTCTTATAATTACGGGAGCGCCCGTTGAACAGCTTCCTTTCGAAGAAGTTGATTACTGGGACGAACTTTGCAAGATCTTTGAGTGGTCGAAGAAAAATGTTACCAGTACGCTTCATATCTGCTGGGGTGCTCAGGCCGGGCTTTATTATCATTTCGGTATTCAGAAAAGAAATCTTCCCGAGAAGCTTTCGGGTATTTACAAACATTCGGTTAAAAACAGAAAAGAACCGCTTGTCAGAGGTTTTGATGACGAGTTCTATGCGCCGCATTCAAGATATACAGAAGTGTCCAAGGAAGATGTCGAAAACTGCAGTGCGCTTAAAATACTTGCCGAGTCTAAAGAGGCAGGCGTTTATATTTGTTTAAGCGAAGGCGGCAAACAGGTATTTGTGACAGGCCATTCCGAATACGACAGATATACGCTTGATTATGAATATAAAAGAGATCTGGGCAAAGGAATCAATCCGAAACTTCCTGTGAATTATTATCCTGATGACAATCCTACAAACAGACCTCTGCTTCAGTGGAGAAGTCACAGCATCAATCTTTTTTCTAACTGGCTTAATTACTATGTATATCAGATTACGCCTTACGATGTTGATAATATTGGTGAGGGTATTTAAATGAACTGGTTTAACAAATTAGAGAGGAAATTCGGCAAATATGCAATACCGAATTTACCTTTGATAATCGTAATAATATATGCGTTCGGATTTTTAATGAATCTGGTAAAACCGGACTGGATTAATTTTGTAACACTTAATCCCGAAGCGATTGTCCACGGACAGGTATGGAGACTTGTTTCCTGGATATTTGTTCCCGACAGCTATTCGAATGTATTTTTTGTACTGATTTTCCTGTTCTTTTATTTTTCAATCGGCCGTAATCTTGAGATGGCCTGGGGAAAATTCGCATTTAACGTATTTTTCTTTATGGGAGTATTTCTTACAATAATCGGCGCATTCCTTTTGTTCGGATATTTTAAGGTTGTTGCTCCTAATTATGTTACGAATATGGACGCTGTTTATAAATCGGTTTTGGGTAAGGCGTGTCCTTCGTCGCTTGGCGGTTCGTGGTTCTTCCACTATATGTCGTTTTCTTTCAGCACATATTATCTGAATCTTTCGATATTCCTTGCTTATGCGATTACCTATCCGAATATGAGAGTTCTTATGTTCTTCCTCATTCCGATAAAGGTAAAGATTCTCGGTATTATCTATGTTGTCGTTCTTGCGGTAAATGTATTATTATCATTCGTTCAGGGCGGATTTAACAGCGGAATTATTACACTTGTTACTGTTTGCACGTCGTTACTTAATGTTTTGGTTTTCTATCTTTTGCTCAGAAAGGGTAAAAAGAGATTTAAGGAAATCAAACGTCAGAAGGAATTCAAAAAGAAGATTAAAGCAGTATCGGAGCCTGTTTCCATGATAAGACACAAATGCGCAATATGCGGACAGACCGATGTTTCGAATCCTTCGCTTACATTCAGATACTGTTCCAAATGCAACGGTAATTACGAATACTGCAACGAGCATCTTTTTACACACAAACATATTGAGTAATTTCGGTAAATAAAATGGACGAGAAAAAACTATTTATTTCACAGATGGATAAACTTTTAAAATACGGCAGGGAAAACGGCAACTTTGTTACCAAAGCCGATGTTGACGAGTATTTTAAAGACATTCGTCTTGATGAAGAGAAAAAACAATTTATATACAATTTTCTCTATGATGCAAAAATCGGAGTGGACGAACCCTTTGATTTCGATGAGATTTTAGACGAAGAAGATGTGGATTTCCTTCAGATGTACATCGATGAGCTCGAAGGCGTTAAGAAATACACTCAAAAGGAAAAGCATGATCTTTTAAGAAGATTTGCTGACGGAGAAGGTCTTTTACGAGATAAGGTTATAGAAAGCTATTTGCATGATATCGTTGAAATGTCAAAGCTTTACACCGGTTCGGGCGTTCCTATAGAGGATTTAATAGGAGAAGGAAATGTTGCACTTGCGGTTATTTTAGAGTCTCTTGATTCAAAGAGCTCCGCAAAGGAACTCGACGGCTTTATTACCGACGGTATAATGAGTGCAATGGAAGAGCTTTTGTATGACGATAACAACGAGGCCGCAAAAATAAATACCTGGGCTGAAAATGCCAACGAAGTCCTTGAGAAAGCAAAAGAATTATACGAAACTCTTCAGAGAAACGTAACAATTGAGGAACTCTGTAAATTCGGTGATTTTGAAGAAGATTTTATCAAAGAAGTATTACAGATTACGGGCGGTATTGAAATAATAGACAATCCCAAATCATAAAAATATGGAACAGATTAACAGAGAATTTAAAGCCGTCATACAGGATATGACGCACATATATGTCGGAGCACAGATGAGTGTGGCTGAATTAATGTCATATGAAGATGTTCCGTTTAAAGTAAAGGCTGTTTTTAACAAGTTCTTCGGTGAAGAGGGTCAGAGAGACGAAAAAATCTGCGTTTGTTTAGGGAAAATAAACCGTGATGATTTCGTTTATCAGGCGGTAAAACAATTAAAATTAAAGTTCAAAGTAGGCTTTTACTCAGAAAAGAACGGGAAAACCGTATACAAATCCAAAACTCTTACGCCGGATGAATATTTAGCCCTTCATTCGTCAGATGAAAAATATTTTGATGAGGAAGTAGTTTTTAATAAACTTGCACTCCTTGCTTTTTCCACGTAACTTGTGTTTTTCTCGTAGTTTTGGTATAATAAAATATCAAAATGTGGGGAATGAAAAATATATGGATTTAGAGCAGGACAAGAAGGTTAGCGGATATAAAAAAATACGATATTTTCTCATTATCGAGAATATCTTTATTGTGCTTGCCTTTCTTTTATTTGCGGTAGGTGCGTATTATATATACACTTTTAGCAGTTTAACATGGTTTGCGCTGGCATATTTCTTACTTGGCGCAGGTTTCTTTTTATTCGGTCTTTTCATTGCGTTTAAGATGGTAAAGGCCTTTCAGAGAGAAGATTTACCCATTTTCTTAAATATTACGGATTCGGCTGATGTAGATCCCGAGACGGGTCTGCTTTATCTTGATACTTTTTCGGATAAAGCTATACAGCAGCTTGCCATTTCCATGTCCGATGTTTATCTGGCAGTTTTTGAAATTGAAGGTCTTGAGCATCTTCGTCATTTCGTAGGCTCTCAGAAAGCGGCCGATATCAAGGCTGAAATCGGCGATGTTTTTAAAATGTATCAGAAACGAATGGGTGAAAGATTTGTGACTTTAGGCTGTAAATCCGGACATGAATTTCTGGTTATGACCAATGAGGTTGAGTTAAAGGATATTCAGACTTACCATAAGAATCTTATGGATGAGATTAACGCAATACTCCTTCATTTGCCATCATCCGAAAACTTCTGTGTTTACTGCGGCTATGCTTCATCAAGCCAGGGTAAAATCTACGATGATCTTTTGACATATGCAGGATTCGCCACAATGGAAGCATCCATGTTCTCAAAGAGCGAGCCTCATTACTTCTCACAGGATGCATTAAAGCGTCAGGAAACAGAGTATCTAAGAAACGATAAAATCAAAAAGATTCTTGACGGTAATGAACTTCAGTATAATTTCCAGCCCATCGTATCTGCCAAAACAGGTAAGATTTATGCATACGAAGCTTTGATGAGAACCAATAAGGAAATCGGTTTCTCGCCTGTTGACGTTCTTGAAATGGCTGAAAGAAACGACAGACTTTACGAAGTTGAACATTATACATTCTTTAACGTTTTAAAGATTATGAACGAGAATGCGGCGATATTCGAGAACCGCAAACTATTCATCAATTCCATACCTACAGTTATCATAAAAGAAGACGAATTCAACGATTTGTACGTTCAATACAAGGACGTTATGAAAAACCTCGTTATAGAGATTACCGAAAACGGTATGCAGTCCGAGGATTCGTGTGAGACAGTACACAAGTACATGAAGAAATCCGGCTGTGAGCTTGCTCTCGACGATTACGGTACAGGTTATTCGAATGCGTCAACTCTTCTTAACAACTCACCGCATTATATTAAAATTGATCATTCCATCATCATGGGTATCGATACCGACTCAAGAAAACAGCAGATTGTGTCCAATACAATTTCGTTTGGTAACAATCACGGCATGAAGATTCTTGCGGAAGGTGTTGAAACTCCCGATGAACTTCAGATGGTTATCCAGCTCGGCTGCCATTTGATTCAGGGCTTCTATACCGGACGTCCCAACAGTGTAATCGCCGATTCGATTTCCGCAGAAATAGAAGACGAGATTATGGCTATTAACCTTAAGCTTGCCAAGCTTGCTCTTGAAAACAAGTCCTATACACCCGGTAATTTCGAGACGGTTTCTCTTATTAATCTTGCTCTTGATTTCTATTCGCAGATTATCATTGAACAGCCTTCGGTTAATCTTGTCGGACTTAAGAGCAAAAAAGAAGTTAATATGTGCATTAAGGTTCCCGATAATATTGAAACAATTATCAATCTTAAGGACGTTAATATTCGAGGCAGAAACAATCCTACGATTGAAATCGGCGAGAATTCGTTTGTTACGCTAACTCTTGAAGGAAACAATATTTTCTCATACGAAGGTATTAAAGTTCCCGCAACATCTAGACTCAATATTCAGGGCAAAGGCAATCTTACAATCAGAGTCGATCACAACAACGGTATCGGTATCGGTACGGGCTCCGATGAAAAGACACCTTACGGCGATATCAGTTTCGAAGGAACCGGAACACTTCGTATCGAAGCGAACTCCGACCAGGCGTTTGCTATCGGTGGTGCATTAGCCGATGAGAATTCAAAGATTAAACTTGATTCCGGTAATGTAGAAATTATCGTAAACGGTTCTAAGGTAGTCGGAATCGGTTCGATTAACGGTTTCACTCAGATTATTGTCAATCAGTCCCATGTTGCCATTTCCGCATCAGGTGCCGATGCTGTCGGTATCGGTTCGATGGAAGGCAGGGTTGAAATCAATACAAGCGCAGATATCGAACTTGAGGCTTCGGGCAGCCGTGCAACAGGTATCGGTGTTCTCCAGTACGGTAAGGGACGTATATATATCAATTCGGGATTTGTTTCCTGTAACGTCCATTCTATGAGCGGTATGGGTATCGGTTCGTTAGACGGTGATATGGATATCAGAAGCTCCGCTGAGCAGGTATTTGTTTATGTCGAAGGTTCTGAGGTCGGCGGTATCGGAACATATCACGGCTATGGTATGACTAGAATTCAAAACGGTGTTCATAAGGTTGTATTACTTGCTGCTAATCCGGTCAGCCTTGGCGGTATGAAGGGCAGACTTGAGATTACCGGCGGCAATATTTATGCAGACCTTGCAAATTCACCCGATCCCGTTAACCAGTTTGATGTACCTGTATTCCAGAAGATTGTTACGGATACAGAATTCTACAACAAAAAGATCGAGACTGAAGAGGGATCGTATCAGTATATGGCTACGGCTTCTAAGCTGTTTGAAAATATTTATGTATATATCCCCAAATACTGCAAAGAACTTGACACTAATGTCATGTAAAATAATTTTTATTTTTAAATACCCAAATAAAATACGGAGAGAGCAATCTCTCCGCTTTTTAAAGGAGAACGATTAATGAATCTTGAAGAACTTCAAAGTTACGAGATAAAAGAGCATAAATTCCTAAAGGATATAAACAGTGATGCATATGTTCTCACACATAAAAAGACCGGTGCAAGAGTCGTATTAATGCCCAACGATGAAGAGAATAAAGTCTTTTATATAGGATTTAGAACACCTCCCAAGGATTCAACAGGTGTTGCTCATATTGTAGAGCATACCGTGCTTTGCGGAAGTGACAAATATCCCATAAAAGACCCGTTTGTCGAGCTTTGCAAGGGCAGTCTTAATACATTCTTAAATGCCATGACTTATCCCGATAAAACGGTTTATCCCGTGGCAAGTTTAAATGATTTTGATTTTAAAAATCTGATGGATGTTTATCTTGATGCCGTTTTTCATCCAAACATTTACAAAGAAGAAAAGATATTCAGACAGGAAGGCTGGCATTACGAGCTTGAAAACTCAGATGACGATCTTACAATAAACGGTGTTGTTTATTCTGAGATGAAGGGTGCTTTTTCTGATCCCGACGATATAGTTGAACGTCAGATAATGAATTCGATTTTCCCGGATACACCTTACGGTGTTGAATCCGGCGGTGATCCTGATGTGATTCCCGATTTGACATACGAGGATTTTATTGATTTTCATTCAAAATATTATCATCCTTCCAACAGCTATATTTTCCTGTACGGAAACTGCGATATGGCTGAAAGACTGGATTATATTGATAAAGAATACTTGTCAAAATATGAAAAAATTGAAGTCACCTCGGAAATTGCTACTCAGAAGCCTTTTGAAGAAAGAAGAGAAGCGGTTATCGAATATCCTCTGACTGAAAACGAAGACGACAGGGATAAAACTTATCTTAATCTGACATACTGTTTTTCCGATTATTCGGACAGAGAACTGCCCATAGTTTTAAGAGCGTTTGAATATGCTTTCAGCGGCAATCCCGCAGCACCTTTAAGAAAATCTTTGCTTGATGCAGGCATCGGTGATGAGGTATATGCTTCAAGTGAATGCTCGATTAAGCAGAATCTTTTCGGTTTTTATGCCAAGGGAGCCAATAGAGAAGACAAGGAAAAATTCTTAAGCATTATTAACGATGAACTTGAAAGAACAGTTCGCGAAGGCTTTGATAAGAAAACACTTCTCGCATTTCTGGTAAGAGAAGAATTTAAATACAGAGAAGCTGATTTCGGAAGAATTCCCAAAGGACTCGCTTTCGGCCTCGATTTGCTTGAATCATGGCTATACGATGATGATCTTGCACTTCACCATATGGAAAGTCTTGAGGTTTATAAGAAATTAAAAGAAGCAGTTAATACCGACTATTTTGAAAAGCTCCTGAAAAAATACTTTATTGAAAACAATCACTGCATCTTTTGCATGGGTGTACCTGTTAAAGGACTTACTCTTAAAAAAGAGAGTGAACTTGCAAAAAGCTTAAAAGAAAAGAAAGACAGTCTTTCCAAAGATGAGATAGCCAAGATTGTAGAAGATACAAAGGCTTTAAAGGAATATCAGAAGACTCCTGATAGAAAAGAAGATCTTGAAAAGATAAAGCTTTTAAAGGTATCAGACATTAAGAAAGAAACAAGACCCGACAGAAACAAGCTTTATGAGTTAAACGGCGTGAAATATCTTAAACAGGATATATTTACTTCCGGCATTGCTTATCTGACACTTCTTTTTGATGTTAATTCGATTTCAATCGAGCATATAAGATATATGCCGCTTCTTGCCAATATGCTTGCAAGACTCGATACGAAGAATTTAAATTACGGTGACTTGTCAAATGAGATAAAGCTTAATACAGGCGGAATGAACATGTCATTTAACACCTGCAGGAATATTAAAACAGGTGAAATGAAATCATTCTTTGAGATAAATATCAAATTCCTATATGAGAACAAAAAGAAGGTTTTTGAACTTTTGTCCGATGTTTTGTTTAACAGTATTTTTGACGATAAGGAAAAAATCGGAGAGTATTTATCGGAGCTTCGTTCACAGGGCGAGAGCATGCTTGTTTCTTCGCCTCATACTGTGGCACTTACGAGAGCTACATCCTATTTTGACAAGATGTTCAAAATAAACGATATTTCAATCGGTATGGATGCGGTTAAGTTCATATCGGAGCTTGAGAAAGACAAAGAAAATTCGACAGATAAGATCATAAAAGAATTCAAACTTCTTTTACCGATGATTTTAAGAAAAGAGAATCTCTTTATAAATCTTACATCACCTTCGGATAAGCAGAATGAACTTGATGACGAACTCTCTTTATTCATAGACAGTCTTTATACTTCGGATGTTGAAAAAAGTAAGATAGAAGTTGATTGCAATGAAGGAAACGAGGCATTTATATTCCCCGGACAGGTACAGTTTGTAGCAATGGCCGGTGAGTATATTTCAAAAGGATATAAATTTTCGGGCGCATTCAATGTATTAAGAACGATTATGGCGTATGATTATCTCTGGAATAACGTCAGAGTTGAAGGCGGAGCGTACGGATGTTTTGCAAACTTCACTATGTCCGGACTTTGCTCGCTTGTTTCTTTTAGGGACCCTCATATAAATAATACTTTAAGAATATACAGAGAGCTTGCCGATTATGTTGAAAACTTTGAGTGCAGCGACAGACAGATGAATCAGTTTATAATCGGCGCAATTTCAGATATAGATGTTCCTCAGACCGCATCAGGTGAAGGCAAAGCAAATCTTGTATATTTCATGACCGGCGTAGAAGAAAAAGACAGACAGAAAACCAGAGATGAGATTTTATCCTGCAGCATGGAAGATATCAGAAGTCTTGCAGAAAGAATTAAAGCGGCATTCGAAAAAGAGTATATATGTGTAGTCGGTGCCGAAGGAAAAATAAAAGAAAACGAAGCTTTGTTTGATAAAGTTTTAAATCTCGTATAATTTTTTAAAAATTTCCCATAAATAAATGTTTGTGTTTCGTATATGTATCAAACGATTAAAAAGCAGGAGACTTTGCTAAATTAACGGAGGATAAGATTATGAAGAAAAACGATTTGATTAGAAAATTATCTGTAATCGGAGCGATGGTTTTAGTTGCTTCAACAATGGTTGCATGCAGCAGCAGTGCAAATTATGCTCCTACCTCGGATGCAACTGCAGAAGATTATTCTTATGCACAAGGCAAGAATGCATTTAATGAGACTACCACAACCTCGAGTTATGATTTATATGATGATGCGGATTATTATGCTGAGGAAGCCGAGTATTACGATGAAGGCGGATATTCTGTCGGCAACATGTCTACACCTATTACAGAAACTCAGGCCAATGCTTCTGTAGCTGCAAACAGAAAACTTATCAAGACTGTAGATATGACAATCGAAACAGTAAGCTTTGATGAGACTATTGCAAATCTTCGTAATAAGATTAATGCGATCGGCGGATATATCGAAAGCGAATATTCATATAACGGAAGCCTTTACAATAATTCAAACCAGAGCAAATATGCGACAATAACCGTTCGCGTTCCCGACACTGAACTTGACGGATTTGTAAATGATGTTTCAGGCATCGGAAATGTAACACAGAAGACTACTTCTACCAGAGACGTAACCTTAAATTACGTTGATACCGAAAGCAAAAAAGAAATGTACAAGGCAGAGCAGGAAAGTCTTCTCGCTCTTCTTGAAAAAGCTGAGACAATAGAAGATATCACATATCTTACACAGAGACTTACAGAAGTAAGATACAATATCGAATCAATGGAATCTTCTTTAAGAGTTTATGACGATTTGGTTGATTATGCTACAGTAAACTTTACTATTAACGAAGTTAAGGTTCTTACACCTACCGTAATCGTAGAGAAGACACCCGGTGAAGAACTTAAAGAAGGCTTTGCTACAAGTATTAAGGACGTGCTTGTTGATACAAGAGATTTCTTTATCAGACTTATTATCAACCTTCCTTACATCATCCGCGGACTTATTTGCCTCGCAATACCTGTAGTAATTATCTTTATCATCGTACTTATCATTGTTAAGGTTGCAAAAAAGAAAAGTAAACCTTCTAAAGAAACACTCGACAAAGCAAAGGCAGCCAATGAAAAACTTGCATCTGTAGCCGCAAAGGTTGAAGAAGAAAAGAAAGAGCCTGCAAAAGCAGAAGAGAATAAAGAAGAAGTAAAAACTGATAAATAATAACGAGATAGTAATATGGAAAACAAAACCAAATCGGGATTTGTTTCGATAATCGGCAGACCGAATGTGGGTAAAAGCACTTTGATGAATAAAATCATCGGTCAGAAAATAGCCATTACTTCAAGCAAACCCCAGACAACCAGAACCAGAATTTCGACAGTGTATACAAAGGGCAATGTTCAGATGGTATTTGTAGACACTCCGGGACTTCACAAAGCAAAGAACAAACTTGGCGAAAGCATGGTTTCTGTGGCAAAAAGAACATTTAATGAATCGGATGTCTGCCTCTATTTAACGGAGGCAGACCCTTCAATAGGAGAGCAGGATGAAAACATCCTCTCTCTTTTGCGTACTGTAAGTATTCCTGTAATACTCGTTCTTACAAAGACCGACAAGTATGAAAAAGAAAAGGTATTTAAGGCAATAGAACTCTTTTCAAAACAGATGGATTTTGCGGATGTAATACCTTTATCTGCCAAGAATGGCAAGAATATGGATACACTTCTTGAAGTGCTTGAAAAATTCATTCCCGAAGGACCGTTTTATTACGATCCCGAGACTCTGACCGATCAGCCTGAAAGACAGATTGTATCTGAAATTATAAGGGAAAAATGTTTAAGATGCTTAGGTGATGAAATCCCTCACGGAATAGCTGTTGTAATAGAAACAATGAGTTTTTCCAAGAATGTGGTTGATATCGAAGCAAGTATTATATGCGAAAGAGATACGCACAAGGGAATGATAATCGGAAAAGGCGCATCGAAGATAAAAGAAATAGGCTCTATGGCAAGAATTGATATTGAAAAGATGCTTGATAAAAAAGTAAATTTAAAACTTTTTGTCAAAACCAAAGAGAACTGGAGAGACTCGGAGTTTCTTTTAAAGAATTTCGGATTTATATCTGAGGACAAGGATGAATAATTTATCTGATAATCTTTTGTCTGTGACCGGTATGGTTATAAAACAGGAACCGAGTGGTGAATTTGACAGAAGAGTAGTTATACTGACAAAAGAAAAAGGTAAAATCTCAGTCTTTGCCAAAGGAGCGAGAAGACAGAATTCAATTCTTTCTGCAGCAACCAATCCGTTTGCTTTCGGAAGATTTACTTTGTTTGCGGGCAGGAGTGCTTATTCGTTAAGAGAAGCATTTATAGATGATTATTTTGAAGGCATGCGTTCTGATATAACAATGGCTTATTATGGAATGTATTTTCTTGAAATAGCTGATTATTATTCGAGAGAAAACAGTGATGATGCCGATCTTTTAAGACTTTTATATCAGGGCGTGAGAGTTCTTGAAAATCCTATTCATTCATTGAAGTTTACAAGGGCGGTATTTGAGATAAAAGCCATTCAGTTAAACGGTGAACTTCCTTATCCCGATGAAAAAAGATATGCTCCGGGGGTAGTAAAGGCAATTAACTTTATTATTGAATCTCCGGTGAACAAAGTCTTTTCTTTTAAGTTGTCCGAAGATAGTGAAAATGAACTGATATCGTTTGCTAAAGAAGTATCTGATTTTACTTTTGATAAGAAATTCACTTCTTTATTATTGATTGACTGATTAAAGGAGTTATCAATGAAGAAACCGAGTATTAAAAATATTATAATAATTCTTCTTATCATACTTACCCTTTTCGGATTATTTTGTTTCGTGCATTTTGGTATTGTTGCCACATTAACATAAACGTACAAGTTTTCTTTGACATTAAAATAACATATATGTATAATTGTAAAAGTTTTAAATCAGTTACTTATTATAATTTGTAAATATATAAAAAATAATTACCGGAGGAGACAAATGGAAAAATCAATGGACAAAATTGTAGCTCTTGCAAAAGGCAGAGGATTTATTTATCCCGGCTCCGAAATTTACGGCGGTCTTGCAAATACATGGGATTACGGTAACCTCGGCGTAGAGCTTAAGAATAATGTTAAAAAAGCCTGGTGGCAGAAGTTCGTACAGGAAAACCCTTACAACGTAGGTGTTGACTGTGCCATTCTTATGAACCCTCAGACATGGGTTGCATCCGGCCATCTCGGCGGTTTTTCCGATCCTTTGATGGATTGTAAGCAGTGCCACGAAAGATTCAGAGCAGACAAACTTATTGAAGATTTCGCAGAAGAAAAGGGAATTACTTTGCCCAAGCCCATTGATGCTTTTTCACAGGATGAAATGATGGCCTTCATAAAAGACAATGCCGTTCCCTGTCCTACCTGCGGTAAGCATGATTTTACGGATATCAGACAGTTCAACCTTATGTTCAAGACATTCCAGGGTGTAACCGAGGATGCCAAGAATACCGTATATTTAAGACCTGAAACAGCTCAGGGTATTTTCGTTAACTTTAAGAATGTTCAAAGAACATCCAGAAAGAAAGTTCCTTTCGGTATCGGTCAGATCGGTAAATCTTTCAGAAATGAAATCACACCCGGTAACTTTACCTTCAGAACAAGAGAGTTCGAACAGATGGAACTTGAATTCTTCTGCAAGCCCGGTACAGACCTTGACTGGTTCCAGTACTGGAGAGGTTTCTGCCGTGACTGGTTATTAAGCCTCGGTATCAAAGAAGACGAAATGAGACTTCGTGACCATGATCCCGAAGAACTTTGCTTCTATTCAAAAGGTACCACAGATATCGAGTTCTTATTCCCGTTCGGCTGGGGCGAACTCTGGGGTATTGCTGACAGAACTGATTACGACCTTACACAGCATCAGGAAGTATCAAAGCAGGATATGTCTTACTTTGATGATGAAACAAACGAAAAGTACATTCCCTATGTTGTTGAACCTTCACTCGGATGTGACAGAGTTGTACTTGCATTTCTTTGCGCAGCTTACGATGAAGAAAACCTCGGTACAGAGGAAGCACCGGATATGCGTACCGTAATGCGTTTCCATCCTGCACTTGCACCTGTTAAAATCGGTGTGCTTCCTTTATCTAAGAAACTTAATGAGGGCGCTGAGAAAATCTTCACAGAGCTTTCAAAGAAATATAACTGCGAATTCGATGACAGAGGAAATATCGGCAAGAGATACAGAAGACAGGACGAGATCGGTACTCCTTTCTGTATCACATACGACTTTGATTCCGAAAACGACAACTGCGTAACCGTCAGATTCCGTGATTCCATGGAACAGGAGAGAGTTGCAATCGCTGACCTTGATGCATATTTCGCAGATAAATTTACATTTTAACTCAAAAATGGGAGTGGATGAATAAACTTGAAAGGAATACTTTTATGACCAAACAAAAACTTATTGTTTTTTTAGGAGCGTTAGCGCTTGTTACTTCTTTTATGGGATGTTCTTTATTGCCCTCAAAGGATAATACTCCTGCAACAACAGTTTCCAAAATAGAAGCTGACCCAATAAAAGACGATGACAAAACTACTGTTGATACGACAGTTGACACTACGGTAGACCCTACAATTGAAACTACTGTTGATACCGAAGACGGCAACGAAAGCAACAGTGCTGCTGAATATAAGGATCTTGAAGAATATTTCAGCAATCCTTTGAACAAATGGGCACTCGAAGCTATGGCCAACAGTTCCGATTATGAAAACATCTTTTCAAACGTTGAAGTTGAAGTCAAAGGAAACAGAATGATTTACGAGTTTACTTCGGTGACTGAACTTGGTTCAAACATTGAAGAAACCATGCAGGCTAATGCAAACGCTGCAAAAGGACAGCTTTTTGCAAGCATCCGTTCCCTGGTTGATACCGAAGATAAAATGGAAATCGAATACATTTATTTCAATCCCGACGGAACACAGGTTGCAGATATCATTTTATACGAAGAAGACGATGACCAGACCGGCGGTTATGAATCAACAGCAGATAAGGGTACTGTTCAGTATTATTATGAATCTACTTTCGGTCCCGATTATTGGGATAATTCCGTAGATGCGCTTCTTGAACAGTATGGTGATACATGTACGGATATTAAGATTGAATGTGTAGGAAATACAGTATCATCATATTACTATCTGGCTGCCGATATCGGAGATGCTCAGGAATCAATTGAAAGCGGTTTTGATGATGAATCAAAGAAGCAACTGATTGACCAGATAAAGGTACCTGCAGGAGTTAAGGATCCTGTTACCATCGAATATTATTACATTAATTCCGACGGATCCACAGCTGCAGTAATAAGTTTCGAAGGTTAATCAAAACAAAAAAATATTTTTATAGCGAAATATGTAAACCTGTGATATAATATTTTCGCGTAAAATCTAATATATGGAAATTATATTCTCTTTTATGAGGAAAGAAAGAGAATATAATTTCTTTTATTGAGAGCGACGAAGGACTTGAAAAAAGGAGTTCTTGGTCTTTTATTTGCCTTAATTGTAAGCTTTACAAAATCTATGTTTCAAAGGAGGAACAAATCGGTATGGCAAAGAAATGGGTATATTTATTTACAGAAGGAAGCGCTGATATGCGTAATCTCCTGGGTGGAAAAGGTGCAAACCTTGCGGAGATGACCAATATCGGTTTACCTGTGCCTCAGGGATTTACCATCACTACAGAGGCATGTACTCAGTATTATGAGGACGGAAGAGAAATTAACTCTGAGATTAAAGCTCAGATTGATGAGTATATCGTAAAAATGGAAGAAATTACCGGTAAGAAGTTCGGAGACCTTGAGAATCCTTTACTCGTTTCCGTTCGTTCAGGTGCGAGAGCATCAATGCCCGGTATGATGGATACAATTCTTAACCTTGGTCTTAATGAGGATGTTGTAGGCGTTATTGCTGAGAAGTCAAACAATCCCCGTTGGGCCTGGGACTGCTACAGAAGATTCATCCAGATGTATTCTGACGTAGTTATGGAAGTAGGTAAGAAATACTTCGAAGAGCTTATCGACCAGATGAAGGAAAAGAAAGGTGTTAAGCAGGATGTAGAGCTTACTGCAGATGACCTTAAAGAACTTGCAAATCAGTTTAAGGCTGAATATAAATCTAAAATCGGTACAGATTTCCCCGCAGATCCCAAGGAGCAGTTATACGGTGCTATCAAAGCCGTTTTCCGTTCATGGGATAACCCCAGAGCAAACGTTTACAGACGTGACAATGATATCCCTTATTCATGGGGTACAGCAGTAAACGTACAGTCAATGGCTTTCGGTAACATGGGTGATGACTGTGGTACCGGTGTTGCATTTACAAGAGATCCCGCTACAGGAAACAAAGGCCTCTTTGGTGAGTTCCTTACAAATGCACAGGGTGAAGACGTTGTTGCAGGTGTAAGAACACCTATGAAGATAGCTGAAATGGAAGAGAAGTTCCCTGAAGCTTTCGCACAGTTTAAGGATGTTTGTGCTACTCTTGAAAATCATTACAGAGATATGCAGGATATGGAATTTACCGTTGAGCACGGAAAGCTTTACATGCTTCAGACAAGAAACGGTAAGAGAACAGCTCAGGCTGCTTTAAAGATTGCTTGTGACCTCGTTGACGAAGGTATGAGAACAGAGAAGGAAGCAGTTGCGATGATTGATCCCCGTAACCTTGATACACTTCTTCATCCTCAGTTCGACCAGGCTGCACTTAAGGCTGCTACACCCGCAGGTAAGGGCTTGGGTGCTTCACCCGGTGCTGCTTGCGGACGTATCGTATTCTCAGCTGAAGATGCAGAAGAATGGGCAGGCAGAGGTGAGAAGGTTGTTCTTGTAAGACTTGAGACATCACCTGAAGACATTACAGGTATGAAAGTTGCTCAGGGTATACTTACAGTTCGTGGCGGTATGACATCTCACGCAGCAGTTGTTGCACGTGGCATGGGTACATGCTGTGTATCAGGTTGTGGCGAAATCGCTATGGACGAAGCTAACAAGAAGTTTACTCTTGCAGGCAAGGAATACCATGAAGGCGACTGGTTATCAATCGACGGTACAACCGGTAATATTTATGATGGCAAGATTGCAACTGTTGATGCTAAAATTGCGGGCGAATTCGGCCGTGTAATGGCATGGGCAGATAAATACAGAACACTTAAGGTTAGAACAAATGCAGATACTCCTGCAGATGC
>CAMYYF010000001.1:0-54800 GCA_947303375.1 uncultured Lachnospiraceae bacterium | reverse complement strand
AGATAAAAGCGGATAAAATCGTGCTTGTTTATTCATATGTTTTCAGAGTTTATCTCTTTGTATTTACCCCTGTTATTTTCCTTGTTGACAAGACGGCTTTTATTCTTATGAAAATACTGAGAATAGACACAAAAGACGATGCGCCTTCCATTACCGAAGGGGAATTAAGAACCATTCTTGATACATCACACGAGGACGGAGTCATTGAGGAAAAAGAAAAGGATATGATTATCAATCTATTCGACTTATCCGATTCAAAGGCGAGAGACATTATGATTCCGAGAATCGATATGGTGATGGTAAACGAAAAGGCATCCTACCGCGAAATCATGAATGTTTTCAGGGAAAACATGTATACGCGTCTGCCTGTTTACAGGGATTCAAAGGAACATATTATAGGCATTCTCAACATGAAGGATTTTCTTTTTGTCAAAAATCCCGAGAGTTTTAAGACGGAAGATTATTTAAGGGAGCCGTACTATACATACGAGAACAAAAAGACTTCGGATCTTTTGACGCAGATGAGGCAGTCTTCGTACAATATCGCCATAGTTTTAAACGAATACGGCGAAGCCGAAGGCATGATTACACTCGAGGATCTTTTAGAGGAGATAGTCGGCGAAATAAGGGACGAATACGATTCCGACGAAGAAGAATTAATAAGAAAAAAATCCGACAAAGAGTATATCGTACAGGGCAATCTTAAGCTTGATGACATAAACGATGCGCTTGACACGGAATTTGAAAGCGAGGATTACGATACCATAGGCGGTCTTATGATTGACTGCCTGGACAGACTGCCCAGGGAAGGTGAGTCGGTTGTACTTGAAAACGGTACCAAGCTTCTGGCTTTGAAAGTAGCCAGAAACAGGATTTTGTCGGTGAAAATATTCCTCCCCGACAAGAATTACGAAAAAGAGGCGAAAGAGTAGGCCGCTATTTACTTTCGGCCGTTTTTATGGCATAATAATTTATTGTGCGAAATTATCCTATAAATAAGAAAGGTTTTTATGAAATGAAAGGCAGAATAGGAAAGATAATTGCTTTAATTCTCATACTTTGCATAACCGGAGGACTCGGTTATATAGCAGTTTGCGGTGTGGGACCCCAGAAGGCGGGAAGTTACAGAAATATATCTCAGGGTCTTGACCTTGCGGGCGGTTTAAGTATCACATATCAGGTAGTCGGAGAAGAAAATCCTACCGCCGAAGATATGGCCGATACCATTGAAAAGCTGAGAAACAAGGCAGAGACATACTCTACGGAAGCTCAGGTTTACCAGGAAGGCGGTAACAACGACCGTATTACCATCGAAATTCCCGGCGTAACGGATGCATCCGCAATTCTCGAAGAACTCGGAAGACCCGGTTCGTTATATTTCATTTCCCAGACGGACTCGGAAGGCAATATCAACTATTATTACGAGATTTCCGCCGAAGGCAATCTTGTATATATGGATGAGAAATACAACAAATTCTTCTTCGTAAACGACAGCGATGACATGGCTGTGTACTATGACGATACAACAGGCATGGCACTTCTTGACGAAAACGGCAATGTTGTAAATTACGACTTAAACGCTTTCGAAGAACGGAATATTTCATACATCCTTTTAAAGAGCATTGATCAGTTAAAGGCAGACGGCTCCATCATTCTTGACGGTACGGATGTTAAGAGTGCAAAGGCTGCAACCCAGGACAATCAGTCCACAGGCAACAAAGAAAATGTCGTAGCACTTTCTTTAAACGATTCGGGTACTCAGAAATTTGCCGATGCAACCAGAAATGCTTATTCAAAAGGCGAAACAATCGCGATTTACTATGACGGTAACTTTATATCGGTTCCCAGAGTATCCGTAGTAATTACAAACGGTGAAGCAGTTATTACCGGTATGGGAAATCTTACAGAAGCAGACAGACTTGCTTCCAAGATTCGTATCGGTGCCCTTAAACTTTCACTTGAGAAATTAAGAGACAATATCGTAGGTGCACAGCTCGGTTCCGAGGCAGTTTCTACTTCCATCAAGGCGGCTGCAATCGGTCTTGCGCTTGTTGCGATTATCATGATCGCGGTATATTTCATACCCGGTCTTGCATCCGTTCTTGCACTTGCACTTTATACGGTACTTATCGTGTGCGTTCTTTCCGTATTCCACGATGCCATTACGCTTACCCTTCCCGGTATCGCAGGTATCATCCTTTCAATCGGTATGGCGGTTGACGCAAACGTTATCATATTCGCGAGAATCAGAGAAGAGCTTGCCAAAGGCAAGACACTTGAAGATTCCGTAAATGTCGGCTTCAAGAAGGCTTTAAGTGCCATCCTCGACGGTAACATCACCACACTTATCGCAGCATTCGTGCTTATGTTCTTCGGTTCGGGTACCATCAAGGGATTCGCTCAGACACTTGCGATCGGTATTGCGCTTTCAATGTTTACCGCACTTGTAATCACGAGACTTATCCTTCAGGGATTCATGGCACTCGGTATTACAAACTTAAAACTTTACGGTATCGCAAAAGAGAGAAAGAGCATCAACTTCATAAGCAAGGGACATATATTTGTAATCATTTCACTCGTTCTTATCTTAGCAGGCTTTGTATTCATGGGAATCAACGGCGTAAGAAAAGGCAGTGCTTTGAATTATTCACTAGAGTTCGTAGGCGGTACATCAACCAATGTGGAATTAAGCGAAAACCTTTCAATCGATGAAATCGATGCCACAATCACACCCAAGGTTGAGGGTATTACCGGCGACGGAAACGTTCAGATTCAGAAGGTCGAGGGCGGCAACGAAATCATCATTAAGACCAGAAGTCTTGAGGACGCAGAAAGAGACGAACTTGACAATCTTCTTATAAACGAATTCAACGCGGTTGAGGGCTCACTTGAATCCGAGACCATTTCGGCTACGATTTCCGGAGAAATGAAAAAGGAATCAATCATCGCCGTATCAATCGCCGTACTCTTAATGCTTATATACATCTGGATCAGGTTCTCGGATTTCAGATTCGGTTTATCGAGTATTGCATGTCTTTTACATGACGTACTTATCGTGCTTGCATTCTATGCCGTAGCACGTATCAGCGTAGGCTCCACATTCATTGCCTGCATGCTGACGATAGTCGGTTATTCAATCAACGCGACCATCGTTATCTTCGACAGAGTAAGAGAGGAATTAAAAGAAGAGAAACTTCGAATTGAATCTCTCGGCTCAAGAAGAAAGAAAAAGAGAAAAGGCGAAGAAGTCAATCCCGAAAATGTGCTTGACGTAAAGGGAATCGTAAACAGCGCAATTACATCTACGCTTTCAAGAAGTATCTTTACTTCATTAACCACATTCGTTATGGTACTTCTTTTGTACATACTGGGTGTTACTTCCATCAGGGAATTTGCACTTCCTCTGATGATCGGTATCCTTTGCGGTACATATTCATCCGTATGCTTAGCCGGAACGCTGTGGGTATTCTTACGAAAAGTATTTGTGCCTAAAGACAACGACGACGAAGACGAATTACCTTAAAAAAACAAGCCTTGCTTACGCGAGGCTTCTTTTTGACATAATGAGAAAACACTTATGAAAAACTGGATTCTTTTAAGAAAAAGCGCCGATTATGCAGGCCTTTCAAAAGAACTGAATATAGACCCCGTTGCAGTCAGAATAATGGTCAACAGAGGCATAATCGAATTGGAAGAAATGAAAAGATTTCTTTCATCGGACATTTCGGAGAGTTTTTCATATAAGGGTCTTCCGAATATAGACAAAGCAGTAGCAAAAATAAAAGAGGCCAAAGAAAAAAACTTAAAGACTCTGATAGTCGGAGATTACGATGCCGACGGAGTATGCTCAAGTGTCATCCTTATGAAAGGTCTTAAGCTCTTCGGACTTGACTGCGATTATGTGATTCCAAACCGTATATCGGACGGATACGGCATCAATGAGAACATCGTAAAAAATGCGCATTTAGCCGGTGTAGGATTTATCATTACATGCGATAACGGAATATCAGCGAGAGACTCCATAGACCTTGCTGTGGAACTCGGAATGGAAGTTGTTGTAACAGATCATCATACGGTTACAGAAAGCGAAGTTCCGACCAAAGTGGATGCAATAGTAAATCCTAAACTATGCACCAATGAATATCCTTTCCCGGATATATGTGGCGCACAGGTGGCTTTTAAGGTTCTCTCGGCGCTTTTTGATAACGATACGAAATTTGATACCATAAAAGAAGAACTTCTCGAATTTGCAGCCATAGCGTGCGTTACGGATGTAATGCCTTTAACGAATGAGAACAGAAACCTGGTCAAGTGGGTTTTGCCGAGACTTAAATGTGCATTAAATCCCGGCTTAAATAAATTAGTTGAGAAATGTGAATTAAGTGCCAAGGAAAGACTTGTAGCAACAGACATAGGCTTTAGAATCGGTCCCTGCATTAATGCCTCGGGCAGAATAGAAGTGGCCGATACAAGCGTAAATCTTTTCTTAAGCGACGATTCTTCAAAGAGAGAAGAATTATCCGACAAGCTCCTTTCGTTAAATGCAGAAAGAAAAGAGCTTACCGAAAAATGTGTTAATGACGGTGTCGGCAAAATAAAAGAAATGTATGCCGACGGCGAAATCCCTGATGTAATTGTACTTTACCTGCCCGAATGCCACGTATCCATCTGCGGACTGGTGGCAGGAAGAATAAGAGAAAATTATTATCATCCTGCGATTGTTTTCACTGATTCAAACGAAGGAATTACAGGGTCCGGCCGTTCAATCGACGAATACAATATGATTGAAGGCATTCAGAAATGCGCTGATATCTTAAGTAAATTCGGCGGTCACAAAGCAGCCTGCGGATTATCTCTTAAAAAAGAAAATCTCGGGGAACTGATTGAAAGATTAAACAGGGATTCATCGTTAACCAAAGATGATTTAACCGAAAAGCTTTATATTGATGCAGACATGCCTTTCGGATATGTAACCGAAAATCTGATAGACGATTTGTTTAAATTAGAGCCCTTCGGAGTCGGAAATACAACGCCCGTTTTTGCACTCAGAGATTTACAGCTTTTAAAGGGCAGAAGAGTCGGAGAAAACCACATTTTCCTTACTGTCAAAGACGCGTATGGAAATGTAAAAGAGCTTAAACTCTGGCGAAAGGCCGATGAGTTTGAAGAGTTTCTTTTAGGAGCAAAGGGTGAGGGAATACTTGAAAAACTCTACGATTACAAGGGCGTAAGCCTTGTAGGAGAAAACATTCGCCTTACGGTTTCGTATTATCCCGGCATCAATGTTTATAAAGACAGACGAAGCATTGATTTTACGGTTAAAGACTATAAGTTTACATGATTCGGAGTGTGAAATGATACTTTGCGTATCTCTTAATCCCGCAGTGGATAAGATGCTCAAATTAAATTCAATAAATATAGGCAAGGTAAACCGCGCGAGTTTAGAGAGCGTGCATGCAGGCGGAAAAGCCGTAAATGTGGCATTTGATTTGCGCCTCCAGGGTGAGGATGCATTCGTGACAGGCTTCGCGGGCGGAAAGTGCGGCAGGATAATAATCGAGGAATTAAATCAGCGAAAAATGCCAAACCGCTTTATAATGCTTGCCTCCGAAACGAGAACCAATATGAATTACATCGATTCATACGGAAACGTGACGGAGATTCTTGAGGGCGGTCATTTGGTTGATGCAAGAAGCGAAGAAGAGTTTTTGCATCTTTACATGAACCTCGTAAAAAAGGCCGACATGGTAGTCTTATCGGGAAGCCTTCCGATAGGCTTAGGCGAAGGCTTTTATGCGACGCTTACTGATATAGCAAACAGAGAGGGCGTGCCTGCGTGTCTGGATACATCAGGTCCTGCACTTATAAATGCAATATCGCATGCGCCTTTCCTAATTAAGCCTAACTTAAGCGAATTTGAAAATCTGACAAATCACAAATATGATGTGACGGCTTTAGATGAAGGCTTTAACGCATTTTTTGAAAGTACTTCGTTTAAGAAAGTAATGCTTCCGGATTTAATAGATTTGCATAAGACCGGTATTGCGATTATATGTGTCACATTGGGAAAACGCGGACTTCTTTTATTCGCAAAGAATGAAATCATAGTATGTGATGCACCCGACGTCGAGGTAGTAAATACCGTAGGAAGCGGTGACTGCGTAATGGCGGCACTTATTCATTCGCTTATGAAAAACTGTCCGTTGCTTGAATGTGCGATATATGCATCAGCGGTATCAAGCGCACATGTTAACACATTAAATGTCGGAGACGTTGATCCTGAACTGGTAGCGAAGCTTACCAAGAAAGTTAAATTTGCATCGTATAAACCGGAATGATAGTTTGGAGGTCCATTTGTACGCTGAAGTAATAGTGGATATTTCCCACGAAAAACTCGACAGACCATTTACATACAGAATCCCCGAATCGCTTGAAGCCGTAATCGAGGAAGGAAGTCTCGTAGACATTCCTTTCGGCCGCGGAAACAAAGTCATAAGCGGCTACGTAATAAGAATCAAGGATAAAAGCGATTACGATTCGGATAAAATAAAAGATATTATCGGAATTAAAAAAGGCAGCGTTAAGGCTGATGAGATACTGATTAAGCTTGCTTCTTTTATAAGAAAGACCTACGGCTCGACTCAGATAAATGCCTTAAAAACTGTTATGCCCGTTAAGAAGACGGTTAAAAGAGAAGTTCGTAAAAGAGTCATCGCCCTGATGGATAAGGACAGACTCGAATACTTTGCGAATGAAGCTGCAAAAAAGCACAGGAATGCGCAGGAGCGTCTTTTACGGGAACTCATAAAATATCCCGATATGTCTTATTCGTTCATCACGGGCAAAATGAATGTTTCCGCGCAGACGATTAATGCACTCGTAAAATATGACTGCATAAAAATCGAAGAGGAAACGGTATACAGAAACCCCGTAAAAATCGTAAATCCCGAAGATGTTTCACTTTCTTTATCCGATGAACAGCAAAAAATAGTAGATGATGTCAATAATGATTTAGCAAATAACGAAAGAAACACATATTTAATACACGGTATTACAGGCTCGGGTAAGACCGAAGTTTACATGCGTCTAATCGAAGACAGGTTAAACGAGGGAAAACAGGCGATTCTTTTAATCCCCGAGATAGCGTTAACCTATCAGAATCTGATGAGATTTTATGCGCGATTCGGTGACAGGGTAAGCGTCATACATTCGAAGATGACTGCGGGTGAGCGGTACGACCAGTACCTTAAGGTCAAAGAGGGCAAGGTCGATATTATGATTGGACCGAGATCCGCGCTTTTCACACCCTTTGAAAACTTGGGAATCGTGGTAATCGACGAAGAGCATGAAAGCTCCTACAAGGCCGACAATATGCCAAAATACCACGCAAGAGAGGTTGCGGCCAAACTTTGCGAACTTACGAATTCCGTACTTGTGCTCGGTTCTGCGACACCTTCGCTTGAGAGTTATTATAAAGCCAAGAACGGCGAATACAAATTATACAGATTAAACAACCGTCTGACCGGAAATACTCTTCCAAACGTATACGTGGAAGATATGAGAGCGGAACTTAAGGACGGCAACAAATCGGTATTTTCAAGGCGCCTTAAAAAGCTCATAAAAGAAAGATTAGACAAACACGAGCAGATAATGCTTTTCCTAAACAGAAGAGGAATCTCCGGATTTGTTTCCTGCAGGGAATGCGGAGAAGTTGTTAAATGTCCGCACTGCGACGTGTCGCTTTCATATCACAGGGACGGCACTCTTAAATGCCATTACTGCGGATATGAAACACCTTTTACGAATATATGTTCAAAATGCGGTGCTGACAAGGTAAGAGGCTTTAAGGCCGGCACACAGATGATAGAGGATTTCGTAAGAAAAGAATTCCCTCATGCGCTTACCTTACGTATGGATGCCGATTCGACCAAAAAAGAAGAGGATTACGAATCGATTTTATCAAGGTTTTCCAACAGGGAAGCAGATATCTTAATCGGTACCCAGATGATTGTAAAAGGACATGATTTTAAGGGTGTAACCCTCGTAGGTATTTTAGCCGCAGACATGGCTTTAAATGCAGAGGATTACAGAGCAGGCGAGAGAGCGTTCCAGCAGCTCGTACAGGCAGGCGGCAGAGCAGGAAGAGGCGAGAATGCGGGCGAAGTTGTAATTCAGACCTATCAGCCCGAGCACTATGCTGTAATACATGCCGCAAAACAGGACTATGATGCCTTTTATGAGGAAGAAATAGCATACAGAAGAGAACTTATGTATCCGCCTGTGGGCAATCTTTTAGGAATTCAGATTACGGGCGAAGAAGAAAAGAGAGTCGTCAAACTTTCGAAGGTTATAGCCGATATGATTGACAAGCTTCCGTTCAGGGAAGAAATCGGCAAAATCGGACCTGCGAATGCGACGCTTTCGAAAAAATGCGATATATACAGAAGAGTTATATATATTAAAAGTTTAAACTACGAAAACCTTATTTCGGTTAAGGATTATATCGAAACCGAAACCGAAAAATTCAATTTAACAAAAGAAACGGTAATGTTTGATTTTAACCCTATGAACGGGTTTTAATTAGGAGGAAAAAATGGCTTTAAGAATTATTCGCGAAATGGGAGAGGATTGTTTAAGATGCGTGTGCAAGGAAGTAACGGAGATTACTCCGAGAATCCTTGAACTTATCGATGATCTTAAGGATACAATGTATGATGCGGACGGTGTAGGACTTGCCGCACCTCAGGTTGGTGTCAGAAAAAGAATAGCCGTAGTCGATGTAGGCGAAGGTCCCGTTGTTTTAATCAATCCCGAAGTAGTTTATACCGAAGGCGAGCAGACAGGCAACGAAGGATGCCTCTCGGTTCCCGGAAAATGCGGACAGGTTACAAGACCCATGAAAGTAAGGGTAAAAACCAGAAATCTTGATTTCGAGTGGGAAGAGATTGAAGGAGAAGAACTTTTCGCAAGAGCCATGCTTCATGAGATGGATCACCTTGACGGTATTCTCTACGTGGATAAGGTTGAGGGCGAATTAATGGATGTGGAAGATCCTGAAGAAGAATAAAAGGAATAATTTATGAAAATAGTTTTTATGGGTACACCGGATTTTGCGGTGCTTGCGCTTAGAAAATTACATGAAGCGGGACACGAAATCGTACTTGTCGTAACACAGCCCGACAAGCCCAAGGGAAGAAGCAAACTATATCTTCCGTCTCCCGTAAAAGAAGAGGCAATGCGCCTCAAAGTTGAAGTTTTCCAGCCGGACAGAATTAAAAAGGCAGAGAATATCGAAATTTTAAAGCAGTATCCTGCGGATGTATTTGTAGTGGCTGCTTTCGGACAGATTTTATCTAAGGAAATCCTTGAAATGCCAAAGTACGGCTGCATTAATATCCATGCATCGCTTTTACCTATGTACAGAGGCGCTGCACCTATTCAGTGGGCTATTTTAAACGGTGAGAAAAAAAGCGGCGTCACAATAATGCAGATGGATGAAGGCCTTGATACCGGAGACATGCTCCTAAAAGGAGAAGTCGATATCGAGGATACCGATACCGCGGACAGTTTACACGATAAATTAAGCGAACTTGGTGCCTCCTTAATCGTTGATGCGCTTGCCAAACTTGAAAAGGGCGAACTTACAGCGACACCTCAGCCCGAAGGACCGTTGTTTTATGCGAAGATGATTAACAAAGAGGATGGTGCGATTGACTTTAACGACAGCGCCGAAAGCCTTGCGCTTAAGGTAAGAGCCTTCTGGTCATGGCCCGCAACCTTTGCTCTTTTAAACGGTGATTTCGTAAAAATCTGTGCAGCATATGCAACCGACGACGAGAGCGGACTGGAAGTCGGAGAAGTTTGTAATGTAACAAAAGATGCCATATTCGTTCAGACCGGCAAAGGCTGCCTTGCTATCACCAAGATTCAGATACAGGGCAAGAAAGCAATGAACGTTCGCGATTTCCTAAACGGCAAAAAAGTTAATTTAAAAGATAAATTTACGAAGTATTCGGTTTAAATCTTTTATGAGGACATAGAAGAAAGCATGAACAAAGATGTTGAATTAAGAAAAATAGCGCTTGAGACGCTCATACAGATTGAGAAGAACAATGCCCCTTCACATCTTGTCATCAAGGATGTTCTCGATAAATACGATTATTTTTCAAAGAATGAAAAGGCGCTTATATCAACCATCGTAAAAGGAACGATTGAGCGAAAAATCGAACTGGATTACGTATGCGATTTATTCTCAAAAACACCGCATAACAAAATGAAACTGCCCATCAGACTTATCATTGAGATGGGCATTTACCAGATACTTTACATGAAATCCTACGATACGCTCGCAGTAAACTCAAGCGTTGAACTTGCAAGAAAAAAGGGCTTTTCTTCGCTCGCAGGATTTGTGAATGCGGTCCTTAGAAATATTGTAAGAAACAAAGACAATATCAAATATCCGGACAAAGGAGACAAGGATTATTTAAGCGTAAAATATTCGATACCTGAAACAATCGTTGACCTCTTAAAAGAGCAGTACGATTTTGATACTCTCGAAAAAATCTTTGCGGCATCCTTAAGTGATGATTATGTACGTATAAGAATTAAAGAAGGACTGTCGAAGGAAGAGAAAGACAAAGTAATAGAAGAAATAAAAGAAAAGTCCGCGAATGTAAGCGAAAGCGATGATACACCGAATTTACTTAAAGCCAAGGGACTCGGAAACATAACGGCGCTTGCTTCTTTTATGAATGGTTTAATAACGGTTCAGGACGCCGGAAGCTATATTTTATGTAAGAATGTTCCTAAGGGTGAAAATATCCTTGATGCCTGCAGTGCACCGGGCGGAAAAAGTATTTTCTTATCAGAGCTTTATCCTGACGCAAGGATAACTTCATGCGATATTTCGGAAGATAAAATATCAAAGATTGAAGAAAATATCGCCAGGATGAAGGCAAAAAATATAACGACAAAAATTGCCGATGCCACTGTTTTTAATCCCGAATTCGAAGAAGCTTTTGACGTGATACTGGCTGATGTTCCCTGCTCGGGACTTGGCGTAATAGCTAAGAAACAGGATATAAAATATCGTATTACAGAGGAAGGCTTAAACGAGTTATACAGCCTTCAGAAGAAGATTATCGATAATGTCTCAAAGTATGTTAAAAAGGGCGGATATCTCGTATATTCAACCTGTACTGTGAACAAAAAAGAAAATGAAGATCTTATTGAAGCTTTTATTAGCAATAGCGGATTTTCAATAGTTACTTCAAAAAAATTGCTGCAAGGAATTGATGATTCGGACGGATTCTTCATATCGGTTCTTAAGAAGAATTAAAAATTTATGGATGAAATAAAAAGCAAATCTTTAACTGAATTACAGGACGAGATAAAAGCTTTGGGCGAGCCTTCGTACAGAGCGAAGCAGATTTACGAATGGCTTCATGTCAAGCTTGTAAAAAGCTTCGACGAAATGAGCAATGTCTCAGCTTCCTTACGCGAAAAACTAAAAGAAAACTATGAACTCACGACTTTAAATACCGTCAGGGTCAGCGAATCTAAGATTGATTCTACGAAAAAGTATTTATTTGAGACCAAGGACGGCAATTATATAGAGAGCGTGTGGATGCAGTATCATCACGGCAATTCGGTATGTATTTCCTCACAGATAGGCTGCAGAATGGGCTGCAGATTCTGTGCATCGACCATAGACGGACTGGTTCGAAGCCTAAGTCCCGCAGAAATGCTCGAGCAAATCTACGAAATCACCAGAGAAACTAACGAGAGAGTATCTAACGTCGTAGTTATGGGAATGGGCGAGCCCATGGACAATTACGACAATCTCGTAAAGTTTGTGAAACTTTTAACTTGTCCGGAAGGCTTGAATATTTCCGCAAGAAATGTTACAGTATCAACTTGTGGGATTGTACCAAAAATTAAAGAGCTGGCTGATGAAAATTTGCCAATAACTTTAGCACTTTCCCTCCATGCTCCAAATGACGAAAAAAGGAAGGAACTGATGCCTATAGCCAACAGTTACAGCATCAGCGAATGCCTTGACGCATGTGATTATTATTTTGAAAAGACCAAGAGAAGAGTAAGCTTCGAATATTCTCTGGTTGCGGGCGTAAATGATAATGATGAAGAGGCCGAAGAACTTGCATCTCTTTTACGGGGTCATAACGGTCATGTAAACTTGATTCCCGTAAATCCCATAAAAGAAAGGGATTTCAAAAGGTCGGACAAAACAAGGATTTACGCGTTTCAAAATAAACTTGAAAAAAACGGGATAAATGTTACTATAAGAAGAGAAATGGGCAGAGACATAGACGGTGCCTGCGGACAGCTAAGACGCAAGCACAATGAAGAAGCCCGGGGGTTAGATAGTGATAAAGGCTGTATCTAAAACAGATATAGGGAAACTCAGACAACTGAATCAGGATTTTGTATTTACTTCGATTTATCCTCTGGGTGCACTGGATAATCTTTTTCTGGTTGCAGACGGAATGGGCGGACACAAGGCAGGCGATTATGCTTCCAAATGTGCGGTCGAAACAATTACGGAAATGTGTTCAAAGAGCAGGGGCAAGAAAATGGTCACTGCAATTTCCGATGCAATAAATGAGGCAAATACAAGAATCAGAAGAAAAGCAATGGAAGACGTCAATATGGTCGGAATGGGCACGACAGCCGTTCTTGCGACCATTTCAAACGACACGCTTACCGTTGCGAATGTTGGAGATTCACGACTCTATGTTATATCCGCAGACAAGACCATCACTCAGATTACAAGAGATCATTCTCTCGTTGAAGAAATGGTTAGAATGGGCGGTATCGACAGAGTCAGTGCGCGCAATCATCCCGATAAAAATATTATTACCAGAGCAATAGGTGCTACAGGTAATGTTAATATAGACTTTTTTGAGGTTCCATTAAGAGACGGAGATATTATTCTCATGTGCTCGGACGGACTTTCCAATATGATAGAAGACAAAGATATTCTTGAAATAGTAACCTCCGAAGAGAGTCTTGAATCAAAAGCAGCAGGTCTTATCGCAACCGCTAACGAAAACGGCGGAAGTGATAATATTTCGGTGGTTTTAATTGCTTACGAGCAGTAAGGAATGAGGTTTTTATGGTAAAGATTGGTATGGTCATCGGTGGCCGTTACGAAATACAGGAACTTATCGGCACCGGTGGAATGTCTGATGTTTACAGAGCTAAAGACAACAAACTGAATAGAAACGTTGCAGTTAAGGTTTTAAAGCAGGAATTCTCAGAGAACAGGGATTTTGTGGCCAAATTCCGCAAGGAAGCCGAGGCTGCCGCTAATCTTATGCATCCGAATATCGTTACCGTATATGATGTAGGAGAGGAAAACGGTATCTCTTATATCGTAATGGAACTTGTGGACGGCTATACCTTAAAGCAGTATATCGAGAAAAAGAGCCGTCTTACCATAAGCGAATGCATCAGTATAGCTTTGCCCATTGCTTCGGGTATTGAAGCTGCTCACAACAACGGTATTATTCACAGGGATATCAAGCCCCAGAATGTTATTATTTCAAAAGACGGTAAAGTTAAGGTGACCGACTTCGGTATCGCCAAGACTACCACATCAAATACGATTTCCAGCAATGTAATGGGAAGCGTTCATTATACTTCTCCCGAACAGGCCAGAGGCGGTTTTTCCGATGAAAAGAGTGATATCTATTCTCTCGGTATCACGCTTTTTGAAATGGTTACGGGCAGAGTACCTTTTAACGGAGACACCACGGTTGCAATTGCAATCAAGCATATTCAGGAAGAAATGCCGTCTCCGAGAATCTACGTCGAAGACGTTCCTATCAGTATAGAACAGATCATCTTAAAATGTACGCAAAAGAGCCCCGACAGAAGATATCAGAAGATGAGCGAGGTAATAGAGGACTTAAAGAAGGCCTATATTTCACCTAACGAAAACTTCGTTAAGATTGATACTTATGAGCAGAATTCGGTCACCAAGACCAATCTTAATCCGATGTACAGACGTCGTGGCGAGGAAGAAGCAGCGGATGTTACAAACCCCGTAAAAGAAGATGTTTCCCGTCTGAACAAACAGAAGAGAGAAGCACTTGTTCTTCCGAAGAATGTTAAAAATACAGACGAACCTGTAAATCAGAATGTTCAGAGAAAGCCTAAAGTACAGCCTCAGCCTGCAAACAAGCCTCAGGCTAATAAGCCGAAGCCTGCACAGACACAAAACAAGCCTGTTCAGACTCTGCAAAAGCCTAAGCCTGTGCAGACTCCGAGTAAGCCTGTACAGCATAAAAAGAATTCAAAGAAAAAATCTGAGGCATCCGAAAAGATTAAGACGGTTGCAATTGCAGCAGTAGCTGTTACCATCGGTGTACTGCTTCTTATACTCCTCGGAAAAGCACTCGGTATATTCTCCGATAAAGATGAAAAGGTACAGTTTACAACAGTTCCCGTTGTAAGCAATATGGTTTCGTCCGAAGCACAGAAATACCTTGAAAACCACAAATTTACGGTTGAAACGATTTATGAGGATTCAGAGACCGTTCCTTCAAACAGAGTAATAAGAACAGAGCCTTCTGCAGGCAGCAACGTGGAAGAAGGCAGCAAGGTTACCATGGTTATTTCCGCAGTCAAGGATACCGGTGTTAAGATTCCCGATGTCGTTAATATGACTGAAGCCGAAGCTACCGCAAAACTTGAAAATGACGGTTTTAAGGTTACAAAGACTACCGAAAAGAGCGATACCGTTCCCAAGGGAAAGGTTATTTCACAAAGCCCTGTGGCAGGCAGTCCCGGAAGCTTTGAAAGCCTTGTGACATTAACTATTTCTGACGGTACAGGCAAAGAAAAGAGCAAAATGCCCGATCTTACAGGCAAGACTGTCGAAGAAGCTACCGAACTTGTTGAAAGTGTCGGTATGAAAGTCGCTTCGATAGATGAAATTTATTCCGATTCCGTTGAAGCAGGACTTATCTGCGGACAGAGCTATACTTCAGGTTCCACGGTTAAGGAAGGTTCCGAAGTTACACTTAAGAAGAGTATCGGTCCCGAACCCAGATATTATTCATGTAATATTATGGTTCAGGCTCCCGAAAAGTATTCGGGCGGAGCTGTAAGCGTTATATTAAAGACTCTCGACGGCGAGCAACTTTATCATAACGATGCTCCCATATTCCCGCTTAATATCAACATTTCTCAGATTTATGCTCAGTCAAGAGGCGTGGTTGAAATCTCTTATACCATTATGACTACCGAAGAAACTGTTGATGAGTACGGAAACGTTGTTGTGCAGAGTGTTCCCAAACCCGATGTTATCAGTTACGAAGTGGATTTTGATTAATGACCGGTAAGATTATCAAAGGAATATCCGGGTTTTATTATGTTTATTCTTACGAAAACGCATGCGTTTATACCTGCCGAGGACAGGGGAAACTGCGAGATAAAAAGATAAAACCCCTTGTCGGTGACAACTGCAAAATAGAAGTATCGGATGAGGAGAAAAAAGAGGGAAGCGTGCTTGACATTCTTCCGAGAAAAAACGAGCTCATTCGTCCCGCTGTAAGCAATGTGGATCAGATGATGGTCATCTTTGCGTTAAGCAATCCGAAGCCGAATTTTTATCTGCTTGATAAATTTCTCTTTTTTATCATGCATGAAAGATTAAAACCGATACTGATTTTTAACAAGGAAGATCTGGACTCCTCGGATAAAGAGGAAGTTGAAAGAATATATAAAGGCTTTGACGCTCCGCTTATTTTTACGAGTGCCAAAGAAAAGATAAACATAGATATCGTAAAAGAACTGCTTCGCGGAAAAACAACCGCAGTCGCAGGTCCGAGCGGTGTCGGCAAATCCACTTTAATCAATGCCGTTGTCGGCAGCGAAATAATGGAAACCGGCGATATATCAAAAAAGACTCTCCGCGGAAAACACACCACCAGACATACCGAAATGTTTGAGTTTGATGTGAGAGGCGAGGAATCTTTTATACTGGATACGCCGGGATTTTCATCATTTTATCTTCCCACTCTTCATGAGCAGGAAAGAGCTTCGGATTATTATCCCGAGTTCTTACCTTATATGCCAAAGTGCAGATTTAATGCGTGTCTTCATGACCGTGAGCCTGACTGCGCCGTAAAAAAGGCTGTGGAAGAGAAAATAATATCAAGGGAAAGATACGAGAATTATCTTAAGATTTTATCCGAGATAAAGACTAATTACAGATACTGACAAGAGGTTAACACATGAATTACATTCTGGCCCCGTCCATACTTTCGGCGGACTTTCTGGATTTGAACAATCAGATAAAACAGGTTGAAGAAGCCGGTGCAAAATATCTTCACTTTGACGTAATGGACGGTTTGTTTGTACCGAATATTTCTTTTGGAATTCCGGTTCTTAACTGCATCAAAGGTCACACAAACCTTAAGCTTGACGTTCATCTGATGATAGTAGAACCGAACCGTTATTTTGAAAAATTCAAAGAAGCGGGCGCCGAAATTCTGACTGTGCATGTGGAAGCGATGGAAGACCCTGCCACGGATTTAAAGAAAATAAAAGAACTCGGAATGATTCCGTCAATCACTTTAAGTCCCGATACACCTGCAGAAAGTGTATTCCCTTATCTTGAACTGGTTAAGCAGGTGCTTGTCATGACGGTTAATCCCGGCGCAGGCGCTCAGCCATATATCGATAAATGCACGGACAAGATTAAGGCTATTCGCGCAGAGATTAACAAAAGAGGACTTGACGTTGATGTGGAAGTCGACGGCGGAATAAATGAAAAGACCATAAAAATTGCAAGAGACGCCGGAGCAAACGTATTTGTTATGGGCTCATCGATTTTTAATCACAACCCTTCGGAATCGGTTAAGAAATATCTTGATATTTTAAAATAAAAAAATTGCCGGACATCGTTTGATGCCCGGCTTTTTGTATGAGTAGAAGGAGTACTAAAGTGTATTTTTGGTGCTTAATGCTCTTATGGCATTAAGCACTGCTATTACCATTACGCCTACGTCTGCGAATATCGCAACCCACATATTTGCTATGCCGAATGCTCCGAGGATTAAACATGCAAATTTTATGATGAGAGCGAAGCAGATGTTCTCGTATACGATCCTTATACACTTTCTTGATATTTTTATCGCCTGAGCAATTTTAATAGGATTATCATCCATTAAAACCACATCGGCAGCTTCTATGGCGGCGTCAGAACCCAGGGCACCCATTGCAATGCCTATATCTGCTCTTGCAAGAACGGGCGCGTCATTTATTCCGTCACCGACAAATGCGAGTACTTCTTTTTTGTCTTTATTTTTTATGAGTTCTTCAACCTTTGCGACTTTATCCGCGGGGAGAAGATTTCCGTATACTTCGTCTATTCCAAGGCTTTCGCCGACTTCTTTTCCGACCTTTTCAAGATCGCCCGTAAGCATTACGGTCTTTTTAACTCCGACTTTTTTAAGCTTTGAGACTGCTTCTTTCGAATCGGCCTTAACTTCATCGGATATTACGATGTGGCCTGCATATTCGTCATTGACGGCCATGTGAACGATGGTTCCGTTTTTGTGACAGCTTTTATAATCAAGGCCGAGGCTTTCCATGAGCTTTTCATTGCCTGCGGCTATTTTTATATTATCGACTCTGGCTGTAATGCCGTGGCCTGAAATTTCTTTTATATCGCTGACTCTGTCGGCATCGATTTCCTTGCCGTAAGCATTTTTAAGGCTTAAAGATATGGGGTGTGAGGATGCGCTTTCACAGTGTGCTGCATATTCAAGGAGTTTTTCTTCATCCATCGTATTGTGGTGGATGCAGTTAACGTTGAATACGCCTTTGGTGAGAGTGCCTGTCTTGTCGAATACCACATATTTTGTTTTCGAAAGATTTTCAAGGTAATTCGAGCCTTTTATGAGTATGCCTTCCTTGCTTGCACCGCCGAGTCCCGCGAAGAACGAAAGCGGAATGCTTATAACAAGTGCGCATGGACAGCTGATAACAAGGAATGTGAGCGCTCTGTATATCCATTCATTCCAAAGCGGAGATGTATGTAATATAAGCATTGAGAATAAAGGCGGAATGACTGCAAGTGCAAGTGCGGAAAATACGACTGCCGGTGTGTAGATTTTCGCAAATCTTGATATGAATGCTTCGGATTTTGATTTATTCGAGGAAGACGATTCCACGAGTTCGAGAATCTTCGAAACGGTGGATTCGCCGAATTCTTTTGTGGTCCTGATTTTAAGTACACCCGTTAAATTGATACAGCCGCTTATAACTTCATCGCCCGCCTTAACGTCTCTCGGGAGACTCTCGCCTGTTAATGCCGATGTATTTAAGGCAGATTCGCCTTCTTCGATAAAACCGTCGATAGGAATTTTCTCGCCCGGAAGAACTGTTATTATATCAGAAACCGATACCTCGTCGGGCGATACTTTGGTAAGTTTCCCGTCAATCTCGACATTCGCGTAATCAGGTCTTATATCCATCAGATTGCTGATGTTTCTTCTGCTTTTCCCTACGGCGTAGCTCTGGAAGAGTTCGCCTATCTGATAAAAGAGCATAACGGCGATGGCTTCCGTATAATCACCGCTTTTTTTAATTAATGCTATTACGATGGCTCCTACTGTCGCAACTGCCATTAAGAAATTCTCGTCGAAAGGTCTGCCTTTTATAATACCCTTAAAAGCTTTCTTTAAAATGTCATAACCTATAATCACATAAGGTATCATGTATAAAATAAACCAGAAAGGCTCTTTTATGATCCCGAGTGAATAGGGCTTATCGTCAGGTCCGAGTATTTTGTATGCTATAAAAAGAAGCACCATCAGGACGGAAGATATGATTATTCTTATTAACATTTTTTTCTGCTTTTTGTTCATGGCTTAATCCTTTTTGCGTCAGCGGCAGTGCGATTAGTTACAAAATAACCTAAAATTCGATATTGCAGTCGTCTTCAACCTTCTTGCAGTTCTTTAGACATTTTTTCATTACTTCTTTTTCATCAACGCCGTCTTCAAATTCAACGAGCATTTTCTGAGTCATAAAATTAACTGCGGCTTTTTTGATTCCTTCTGTTTTGTTTGCTGCGTCTTCCATAAGATTTGCGCAGTTAGCGCAGTCAACTTCGATAGCGTAAGATTTTTTCATTTTATCCTCCTCGGGTAAACGATTAAGCAATCGTTTAATTGTTCTGACATCATAATATAAGATTTATCCCTTGATGTCAACATTATTTTTATATATTTTTTAAAAGAAAATCGGACATTCGGGATATAATCGCGGGAATGGTGTTTCATTGATTTATAGCCCGATTCGTGATAATATTTTATTAACTGCGGACATTTAAACAAAAGCATTTTTTTGCATGTCTGCAGAGACAATAAAAGCAGTATGTAAAATGATTTTCTTTGGGGAAAATGTTTATAATTTTGAGAGGTATTATTCTATGGCTGAGTTTATTTTGCCGCATGAGCACGGTGAAGAAAAGGGTATGGAAAAAATCAAAAACAATCTTTCCAACAACGAGAGTTTTATAACAGTGGCAGATCTTTTCCAGCAGCTTTCAGACCCTACCAGGATAAGGATATTCTGGCTTCTTTGCCATTACGAGGAATGCGTAATCAACATATCCGCAATTCTTGAGATGTCTTCGCCGGCCGTATCGCATCATTTAAGACCGCTTAAGAACAGCGGACTCATCGTTTCGAGAAGAGACGGCAAAGAAGTTTATTACAGAGCGGCAGATACCGAAGAGTGCAGGCTCCTGCATAAGATGATTGAGGAAGTAATGGAGATCAAGTGCCCTAACTGACGTAATTTGCGGGGATTGGGAATTAAACATATATAAGTCACCATACCGTATATTTAATATATTTATATAAATAATATTATTAAGATAAGATAGCTGTTTTGTTATTCCAATCAGGTATGTGTGAGAGGTGAATTTTATGGCTGAAACTTTGAACTGCAGATGCTGTGGGGGTGTCTTGGATGTTAAGGGAAGTTTGTGCGTATGCAAGTTCTGCGGTGCGACGAACTTCATTTCTCCGGTTGCTTCAAAAAACATCAATCAGCTCAATCGTGCAAATAAATTAAGACAGGAACGTGAATTCGACAATGCGGCCAGAATTTACGACGTCATTTTGGTCGATAATGATCCTACAGCCGACATTCTCTGGTATCGTACGCTCTGCGAATACGGTATCGAATATGTTCCCGACCCTGTATCGGATAAATATTTTCCGACACTTCACAGAATAAAAGACGAGAGCATTTTCAACTGTAAATATTTTAATCAGGCTCTTGAATTGGCCGAAGGCACTCAAAAAGAAACGCTTTTAAAAGAAGCAAAATACATAGACGAAGTTCAGAGGAAATATCTGAATATTGCGGCAAACGAAGATCCTTATGATGTGTTTATCTGCTATAAGGAAACCGATCTTGATACAGGTGAAAAGACCGAAGACGTCGAATTGGCAGAGGAACTTTACAACGAACTGACCCTAAAAGGATATAAAGTATTTTTTGCAAGGGAAACCCTTAAAGAAAAGTTAAGCATAGATTTCGAACCCTATATATTTGCGGCATTAAAAAGCTCCAAAGCAATGGCGGTAATCGGTACCAGGGCAGAGTATTTCACTTCGGTCTGGGTTAAAAACGAGTGGGGAAGATTCCTAAGACTCATGGATAAGAACCCCGAAAAGCAGATTTTCTTTGCGTGTAACGATCCCGAAGAACTGCCAAGGGCTTTTGCTGCCAAACAGGCTCAGCTTTTGGGAAAACCAAATGCAATCAAGAATCTTGCGGACAATATAGACAACTTTTTAAATCGCAATAACGCTTCCGAAACAACACAACCCCCAAGAAATATATATCAGGAAGAATTTGACAAAATCATTGAGACTAAAACACGTGAGTTTGTAAAAGACTTTCGTATGTCTGATACAGGCAAGTTGAGAAAAGAGGCACTGGATGATATCGAAAAGAATGCAGATGTGGTTGATTATTACAACAACAAAGACAGACTGACATTTGCACTGGGAATATTAATTTATCTGAGCGCATTTGTTTTTATGATTTTGCTTCTGTTTATTTTTTCGTATACATGGTTAGATGACTGGGACAGTTATGTCCTGGCGACACTTTTGAGCTTACCGCTTATAATAGCCGGGACGGCTGTATTGCTTTCATATAACTGGGTTTTGGATTTGATTACAATCTCTTTTATGATGGTTGTTTTGTTAATCTCGACATTCGGACGAAGTGAATTTACAAACTTTTTAACTTTACTGGCCGTTTATGCTCCGATTGCGGTATATAGTATTACAAGTCAGGTTGCAGACAGTTTTAACAAGTTTAAGCATAGAAGAAGCAAGGCGAGCCTGGAAGTAAAAAAAGGACTCGAAGATATTAAAGAGATCTCAAATATGGCAAGTACTGAATTAACCGAAGCGGCTTCGAATCTGTTAAGACAGTATAAAGAGAAAAACGGTATCCTTTCCGGCATTAAAATCAAGGATGATGATTATTTCAAGGCACTGGAAAATTTTAATTATATGTATGAATCGGCTGAAAGAAAGTATAAGAAATACGTTGACGTTTCCGATTCCGAGGCCCGAAATTCGCCGGAAAAAGAAGAATCTATATTTGGTACAACCATACTGGCTTCGTTTCTGATTGCTCCTTTTACCCTTATAACTTATATCGGAGCGGTATTGGATATAGTACTTGACCAATACAGAGAGAGAAGACACAGATATGCAATATGGGTACTATCTTTATATATAATAGTGATTTTAGGCGGTATAACAATATTTATCTGCACTATGAGATGGTAATAGAAGATTGCTAAAGGGGAAACCAAATGGGAAATGAGTTTTTAAACTGCAGATGCTGCGGGGGTGCGCTCGATACTTTTTCAAATCTTACCGTGTGCAAGCACTGCGGTGCAACCAATTTCATATCGGATGTTACCAACAGAAACATTATTCAGTTAAACCATGCCAACAAATTAAGGCAGGAGAGAGAGTTTGACAATGCTGCGGGAATCTATGACAACATCTTATCGGAGAATGAGCCTTCGGCGGATATTCTTTGGTACCGTACACTCTGCGAATACGGCATCGAATATGTACCCGATCCCGTATCGGATAAATATTTCCCCACGCTTCACAGAATAAACGATGAGAGTATTTTTAACTGTTCTTTCTTTAAGCAGGCCATTGAGTTATCCGAAGGAGAAGAGCAGAAAACTCTCCTAAAAGAAGCCAAATATATAGATGAAATTCAGACGAAATATCTTAATATTGCGGCGAATGAAGATCCGTATGATGTGTTTGTCTGCTACAAGGAAACCGATATTGAATCGGGCGATAAAACCGAAGACGCCGAACTTGCGGAAGAACTCTACAATGAACTTACCCAAAAGGGATATAAAGTATTTTTTGCAAGGGAAACCCTTAAAGAAAAGTTAAGCATAGATTTTGAACCCTATATATTTGCGGCATTAAAAAGCGCCAAAGCAATGGCGGTGGTCGGTACCAGGGCAGAGTATTTTACTTCCGTCTGGGTTAAAAACGAGTGGGGAAGATTCCTTAAACTCATGGAGAAGAACCCCGAAAAGCAGATATTCTTTGCGTGTGACGATCCCGAACAGCTGCCGAGAGCTTTTGCAGGTAAACAGGCACAGCTCCTTGGTAAAGCAAATGCAATTAAAAATCTTGCGGACAATATAGATAACTTTCTAAAAGAAAGCAAAGAAGGTCTTAACAATAATAACTCGCAAACGGTAATTTCCAAGGAACAGCAGCAGTTTAACAGAATACTTGCCGAAAAGTCCGAAAAATTTATAGACGATTTATCCCAAACACAATACGGAATAAAGAAAAGCGGTATTATCGCAGAAATTAATAAAGCAAATGCAATTGCCCTGAAAACAAACCATTCCTATACGTCTTATTACAGCATAGGTGCAATCTGGCTTTTGATTTCAAATGCCGTATCATTGCTGGCATTTTATGTGACGATTTCCGCCACCAAAAGCAAGCCGGGAAGTGACCGGTATGAAGTTCAACATTATGCGGTATCCCTGACTTTTTCATTGCTTTTTGTAATTATCGGATATCTGATTATTTTTTCAGGCAATTCCTGGCTAATGACTTTCGGGGTCAGCATTATAGTCGCTCTGAATGTAATAATGTTCACTAATGCGGACAGTTTTACCGCAATTAATATTCTGTTATTGATTTTTAATCCTTTAATGATTCTTTATATAGGACTGGTCGGGAAAGGTAACCGTTTTCTGGCCGCAAATTCGGAGGCGGTTAAAGAAGCGAGAAATCAGATAGAAGCGTTGAGCAATCTTGAAGAACTTGCCCGTAAGGAATACAACGGATTCGCCAAAATGGCTTTAAACGAATATATAAGAAACTATAAAGCCTCGGATGACGTACAGATAAAAGAATATCATTTTGACAACGTAAAACCTTTAATAGTCGAAGGCTTAAACGAAGAGGTAAAAAAATATACCGGGTTGACCGACTTAAATGATTCGCAATCGTATAACAATCGCAGAAGCAGAATAATGTGTTCACTTATTTTTTGTGCTATTGCGACCGGCATTTCAATCGGACAGTTTCTTATAATTGCCTCGCCGAACGTAACAAATGAGATAGCCGGTTTTTTGGATGCAGTTTCAAGATAATTATCGGGCAAAAAAAGGGGAGAAATGATGGAAATGGAGTATTTAAACTGTAGGTGCTGTGGGGGTGTACTCGATACTTTTTCAAACCTCACCGTGTGCGAACACTGCGGTGCTACCAACTTTATATCGGATGTTGCCAACAAAAAAATCTTTCAGTTAAACCGCGCCAACAAATTAAGACAGGAAAGCGAGTTTGACAATGCTGCAAGAATCTATGACAACATACTTGAAGAGTATGGCCCGACGGCTGATATTCTCTGGTATCGTGCGCTTTGCGAGTACGGTATAGAATATGTTCCTGATCCTATATCGGATAAGTACATTCCGACGCTTCACAGAATAAATGATGAGAGTCTTTTAGACTGCAGTTTTTTTAAACAGTCAATCGAATTATGCGAAGGCGAGCAGAAGGAAACCCTCTTAAAAGAAGCAAATTACATAGATGAAGTTCAGAATAAATATCTCAACATTGCGGCAGACGAGGCCCCTTATGATGTTTTTATCTGCTATAAGGAAACCGATTTGGATACGGGAGAAGAGACCGAAGATGTTAAACTGGCCGATGAACTTTACAAAGAACTAACAAAGAGAGGATATAAAGTATTCTTTGCCAGAAAAACTCTCGAAGAAAAACTCAGCATCGAATACGAACCCTATATATTTGCTGCGTTAAAAAGTGCCAAAGCAATGGCTGTGATTGGCACCAAAGCAGAGTATTTTTCGTCTGTTTGGGTTAAAAATGAGTGGGGAAGATTCCTTAAACTCATGGAAAAGCACCCTGAGAAGCAGATATTCTTTGCATGTGACGATCCCGAAGAACTGCCTCGTGCCTTTGCTTACAAACAGGCTCAGATTTTAGGAGAAAAGGGCGCGATTAAAAATCTCGCGAATAATATTGACAGCTTTTTAAACGGTAATAATACCGCCAAGACTCTGTCATCTGATTCTGAAAGGGATAAGTTGTATAACGAAATACTTTCAAAACTTGAATCCGGTGAAGAAAATGGGGCAAGGTTATTAATTAACAATTTTATTTCCCGTTACCCCGGTTATGCTCAGGGATACTGGTTAAGAATGCTTTATACAAATAAAGCCAAACCTTCAAACATTAAAAAACTGCCGCGTTATCTGTATGCAGATCCCGATTACAATAAGGCAGTCACCCTTGCAGGTGGGAATTTGAAAGAAGAGTATACACAGATTGCGGCTAGCTGTAACGGTAATCTAAAATATCAGGGTGAATTCAGCAAGATCGTCAGAGAAAAAGCAATAGATTACGTAAATGGTTTTGATGAAACCAAATCGGGTCAGCAAAAAGAAAAGATTATTGAAAAGATAAGAAGAAACGTTTCAAAGGTAGATACTTATAATAACAAGCTCAGATTTTCGTTTGCAGCCGGATACAGTATTTTCTATATAGGTGTTTTTCTTTTGTTTTTGATTTCTATGATATTTGATTTATCAAGTCTTTATTACATGGAAGAAATAAAATATGCCTTAATGTTCAGAAATCTTCTTTGTGCAACCTTTATTTTAGCCGGAATAGCTATAGCTCTTTCGTATAATATGCTTTTGGATGTAATTACAACCGCGACATGTGCTGTACTTTTAACTATTTCCATATTTAACCCTTATGAAGGATTTTTCCAGATTGCTTTTGCCGTTTTGGGTTCGATGTGTACTTACATTTATACCTCTCAGATATCTTCTATAAACGAAAACAAGTGGTTTAGAGAAGATGCTAGCAGAAGAATAAAAAGTGAACTCGAAAAACTGCAAAAGGTAGTAAGCACCGACGCCAATGAGGATATGCGAGAGATTGCCTTTAAGCTTTCAAAACAGTTCATGGAAGAAAAAAATATCGATTGTATAGTTGAAGTAAAAGAAGAAGATTATATAACCGAACTTGAAAAAATCAATATAATATATGAATATGCAGAAGAAGAATATACGAAATATATAGAGGTTTCAATTCCTAAAAAAATAGATATGGAAAGCTATTTTACAAAAGAATCCGAATTGAAAAAAGAATCCGTACTGAGTACGGTTGCCGGAGTATCTATGATGTTTTTGATTGGATTACCTTCTGCTTTGGGAATCATAGATTTAACCACAGATAAGTATAAGAGGTATAAACATACCGCTTCAATCGTTGCGTTGATCGGATCGATATTATTTACAATTTTCTTCTTTTGGATAGCTGAAATGTAACAGGAAATAACTTACAAAGGCAGGGCATAAAAATGGATTATCCGTATCTTGATACGGTCATATACGATAACTTTTATGAGATGCTTAAAGGCAGATATGAAACAAAGGCTAAAAACACAGCCATCCGTTTCATGGATAAAGAGCAGATAACAGACATATCGTATGCAGAGATGATAAAAGAAACTTCCCTTATCGGACTGTATTTTAAAAAGCAGGGGATTGAGGGAAAGCATATCGGTATTTTTTCGGAAAACCGTTACGAATATATAACCATATATATGGCAACGGTAATGAAGAATGTAATCGTACCGCTTGACAAGGAGATGACTTCAAAAAACCTCTCAGACTGTGTAAAGAATTTTGATGTTGATTATCTCTTAGTGACCGACGAGACAAAAATAAAAACAGAAAGCGATGATTTTTCAAAGCCTGACAATCTTAAGATTTTAAACATTGACGACGAGGATTTTAAGAAGGTATTTAAAGAAGAATCGGCAGGTAAAGAAAAATGCATTGAAGATTTTTTTGAATATGTAAAAGATACGGATAAAGACAGATTTGCCGTTCTTGCATCCACGTCGGGAACGGACGGGGCAATGAAGGGCGTAATGTTAAGCCAGTACAATGTCATTACAAATATTCGCGGTACGCTTGAAAACAATGTCCTTAAAAATCCGACCTTTGCATTTCTTCCGATGAATCACACATACGGATTTAACCCCTGCATTTTGGCCACGATTTATAACGGTACGACTCTTTGTTTAAACCTAAAAACAAAATACCTGCTTCGTGATCTAAGGACTTTTAATCCGTTCTTCTTTGGTGCGGTTCCGATGGTAATCGAGGGAATGTATGATTCCATCATCAGAGAAGTCAAAAAGCAGAATAAAGAGAAGACCTTTAACCGTGCAATTAAAATTTGCAAGTTTTTCAGAAAATTCGGTATAGATTTAAGACATGTATTTTTCGGCAAATTAATCTGTAAAAACTTACGCCTTGTGGTAAACGGCGGAGCGGCACTAAATGCGGATTACGTGAATAAGTTTGATGAAATCGGTATTACGATTTTAAACGGATATGGCTTAACCGAGTGTTCGCCCACAATTGCGGTTTCAAGAACCGGGAATAATGTGGTCGGAAGCGCCGGAACCATTATGAAAAATATTGACGTCAAAATAGCCGAGGACGGCGAAATCCTCGTAAAAGGTCCCTGTGTAATGCTTGGATATTACAAGAACGAGGAAGCCACCAAAGCCATTATGAGGGATGGGTATCTTGCGACCGGAGATATCGGATATACGGATGGTAAGGTTATTTTTGTAACCGGCAGAAAGAAAAACCTCATCATCCTTGAAAACGGCAAAAACGTTCCGCCGGAACTTTTGGAGAGTAAGATTAATTCGATTCCCTATGTAAAGGAAAGCATAGTTGTTTCAAAGAAAGTGAACGATAGAAGCAATATCCTTTATGCGATAATAGTTCTTCATGACGAAGAAAAGCAGGAATTCCTAAAAGATGATATCGCAAACATAAATAAAGATTTGCCTTCATACATGCAGATAACCGATTTTGAGGTAAGCAAAGACGAACTAAAGAAGAACAGCTCAAAGAAGATTATAAGAAGCGTGTATGCAAATAAAAATGAATAAATGGAATACTAAAGATGTACGAAAAAATTGTTGAGATTCTAAAAGACAAATACGGTATCGAAAATGTTACGCCCGAATCGAATTTTAAAAAAGATCTGGGGCTTAATTCTTTTGATTTGATGGAACTTGCATTTGTGGCAGAGGAAATACTCGGTGTTGAAATGAAAGAAGACGCATACCGTAAGGCAGAAACCATAAAGGATATCTGCGATTATCTTGAAACGCTCGGAGCACGCAATGAAAACTGAGATTGCCGACAGTAAAAAACTTCAGAATAAATTCCTGTCTTTTCGTAAAAAAATATACGGCGAGAAGAAGCTTTATGTCGACAACAGTTTCTTTATGCTAAAAGAGATTTTCTCCGACAAGCTTCATTTCACGAAGAGCCTGAGCATTACACCATTAATGGTTGAAGATGATGAAAACAATATCCTTTGCGAGGGAATAATTGCGGTTGCAAGAGATTTGCCTGAGTATGTGCAGCTTTGTTTTTTTGAAGCACTCGAGGGAGTAAGCGAAGCAGTAAATCTGCTTGTAGACGAGGCAGGTAAAATCGGGAAAAGCAAGGGCTGTAAAAGACTGGTAATCGGCCTTTACGGACATGTGAATTACGGACTCGGTTTCCTTGATTCGCATTTTGATAAAGTCAATTCTTTTTCATCACCCGGAAACCCTTCTTTTTACAACGATTATTTTCGTTCCCTAAATTGCGAAGAGGTTAAGCTTAATTCATATTTTACGCATTCTCTCGACGGTAGACTTATGCGTTACGAAAAGATACTTGAGAAGCTTAACCGCGAATATGAATTTAAGAAATTCGACAAAAAGCATTTCGAAGAATATTCGAAGATGTATACGGATTTAAACAATAAATGTTTTACCGATCACAAATACTATTACGTCCGCGATTACAAAGACGATGAGGAAATGTTAAAAGAACTCTTTCTTTTCATGAAGGAAGATTCTTTGATTTTTGCGTTTAAGGACGGGAAGCCTGCGGGCTTTATCCTCTGGTACCCTGATTTTAACGAGCTTGCAAAGCCCGGCGAAGCGTTCGGTACGAAACATTATTTTAAGAATATTTTCGGAAATAAAAAAATTAAAACCTGCAAGGTTATGGAATACGGAGTACTTGATGAATATAGGGGAGTGGGTCTTCCCTTTGCTTTGATTGCGCATGTTTATTCGATACTTTCGAATTATGGTGTAAGTCAGGTTGAATCCTCGTGGATACTCGCGGATAACGAAGACTCAAACAGCTTTTGTAAAGCGTTCTGCGATGAACTTTACAAAGAATACGTGGTTTATGAAAAAGAAATTTGATGAATCTTTTAAAGAATATATCTGCGAGAATCCTACGGAGATTTTCGAGCATATGAAGAATGCACGTTTTGCCGAGGATTTATTTGAAAAGAGCGGAGACTTGCCCTTTCCTTTTACGCTTTCAATGCTTACTCTTTTAAAAAGTGCCAATCCTTTAGAGCAGAAATATTATTACATTGAAGATAATTCGAATTACGCTTTTTTTTGCGTTTATGAAAACAGAATGAATCTTTTTACATACGGAAAAGCCGAATGGTTTATGAATATTCACACGATAGCTTTCCCCTGTTCGCTTAGCAACAACGGCTTTATTACGAACAATGTAAAATGGATGCTTGCCTACATTAAGACCATAAAAGGCTGCAAGCTTGTACTTAACCTCGACGAAAAAACGGATATAAAAGGCATGAGCTTTGGCGAAACGCTTCCGACCTGCGTGTTTGCAATTCCCGAAAACATAAAAGATATAAAGACCTATATGGACTCTTTAAGAAGTCCTTACAGAAGAAGAATTAATATTGCAGTTAAAAACTGCAGCGATATAGAAATAAAAAGAATTAAGGGTGATTCGATTGATATTCATCCTTTGTATTTGCAGACTTACGAAAAATCCGAATATAAACTCGAATGTTTAAACAAAGAGTTTTTTGATAAAACCGATGGTGAGAAACTTGTTTTTTTACGAGATAAAAAACCGGTCGGATTTGTTCTTTTAAAAGAAACAAGAAAAGAGCTTGTCTTTATGTTATGCGGTATGGATTATACGCCTGATAAAGACAATGCGGATTTGTATTTTTTCATGCTTTTAAAGATAGTGGAATATGCGCTTGAAAAAGGATTAAGGGTAATTGATTTCGGACAGACCTCCGAGAAGACCAAGCTTAAATTCGGAGCCGTCCTTAAGAAAAAATACTTTTATGCGCATCATTCCAATCCTTTTTTAAATATTTTTGCCATGGTCGGAAAACATATGCTTGAATACAAATATGATTTTCCCGAATTCCATGTATTTAAGGAGTAAAAGTGAACGTACTTTTGTTCAGACCGCGACCTGACAAAGAGACCATAGGACTTCAGAATGTAATGATCTGCGAGCCCTTAGAGCTCGAGTATATTTCAGCGAACATCGAGGCGCTGGGACATACATGTACTATCGTGGATATGATAATCGAAAAGAAAAACGTGCCGTACTTTGTGAAGCTTTACAATCCGGATGTTGTGGGCATCACAGGGTATATTTCGCATGTCAACATTATGAAAAGATATGCGAAAGAAGCCAAAGAAGTAAATGAAAACATAGTGACGATTATAGGCGGAGTTCATGCAGAGGTTAATCCTGCGGATTTCGAATCACCCTATGTTGATTATATTATCCGTGCAAACGGCATCAGAACCTTTATCGATATTTTAAACAAACTCGAAAAAGAGAAAAACAATCCCAAAGAGAATAATGGCTCAAATAAGTCCGAAATAATCGGAGAAGAAGATGAAATAGAGTGTATCTATGTACCGGGTAAGAAACCTCCAAAAAAAGATACAACCTTTAATTATCTTTATCCTGACAGAGACAAGGTAAACAAATACCGTTCGAAATATTATTACATGTTTCACAGAAACTGTACGCTTATTAAGACTTCGTTCGGATGTCCCTACAACTGCAAATTCTGCTTCTGCCGTCAGATAATGGATGACCAGTATTTCGCAAGAGATTTGGAAGATATCGTAAATGAACTGGCGACGATTCCCGAGACCGAGATTTATATCGTTGATGATGATTTTCTCGTAGGAAGGGAGCGAATACTTAAATTCTGCGACCTCCTCGAACAAAGAGGCATTGAAAAGAAATATCTTATATACGGCCGTGCGGATTATATCGCAGCAAATGAAGATGTAATTAAGCGTTTTAAGGAAGTCGGTTTAAGAGCAGTTATAGTAGGCCTTGAATCCTGCGATTCGAAGCAGCTTGACGATTACAACAAGCGTACCAATGTAGCCATAAACGAAAAGGCCGTCGGTATTTTAAAGAAATACGATGTCGAATGCTACGGTACATTTATTTTAGGACTCGACTGGACCTGGGATGACTTTAATGCATTATACAAATGGATTAAAAAGCTTGGCCTTGTATTTGTAAATCTACAGCCCTTAACTCCACTTCGCGGAACGGATATTTACGAAAAATACAAACCCAGGTTTATTGTGAGAGAGGATGAATACGAGAAGTGGGATCTGGCACACCTCGTAGTTCGTCCGGACAATATTTCCGTCAGAAAATATTACTGGTATACGATGGTTTTATATTACAGGATTACGGCTAATCCTATAAGCGGCTGGTACATGGTTAAAAAGTACGGTCTTCACGATACGCTTAAATTAAGCATTGGTGCGGTGGCAGTAAATAACCAGTATTGGAAGAAATTTATTGAAGGTGAAAAATGCAAGAAGAATTAAGAGTATTGCTTATTCGTCCCAAATACACATCTTTGGTTGCACACCTTGAGCCCCTCGGACTTGAATACCTTATGGGGCTTGCAAGGGATATGGGCATTCCATGCGATATCCACGATGAATTCGATCATCCGTGGACATTTCGCTTTTCAAGAATGTGTCGCGTTATTAAAAAGGGCAATTACAATTACATAGGTCTTAATGCGAATGCCAATACTGTGGATTATATCAACAAGCGTGCAGCACAGCTTAAGAAAAAATTTCCCGATATAAAAATTATGGTAGGCGGTCCCGAAGCGGAGATGAACTATAAGGAATTCTGCGTGGATGATGTTGACTTCGTATATTACGACAACGGTCTGTCGACATTAAAGAAAATGTGGGAGTCTGATTTATCGCCTGAAGCACTTGACAGATTAACCGGTATAGCTTTTAAGAAAGACGGAGAGTGGGTCATAAAAGAAAAGGGTGAACCCGTTTGCGGATTTATCAACAAGCCCGACAGAACTGCCTTTTACAGAGGTCTTAAGAAAAATTATATTTTCATGAAAGGCAAATTCGCCTTAAGCAAGGCATCGTTTTCGTGTCCTTTTAACTGCGCTTTCTGTTATTGTACGAAGATGAATTCAGGGGCTTATACAGAGCGTGACATCATGGAAGTTGTCGATGAAATCGAAGAGATTAAGCATGATAAAATCTGGTTTGTCGATGATACGTTTTTCTTCCACAAGGAGAGAGTTGAGACCTTCTGTAATGAGATAATAAAGCGTGGAATTAAGAAGCATTTCATGGCATATTCGAGAGCCGATTTTATTGCCGCACATCCCGAAGTTTTGCCTCTTGCATATGAAGCGGGATTCAGGGATATTTTAATCGGTCTTGAAGCAATAAGCGACGAAACGCTTGATGAATATAACAAGCAGACATCCAGAGACGATAACATTATGGCGATTAAAAATCTTCATGATGCGGGAATCGTATGTAACGGCCTTTTTGTAATAAACTACACGGCTACGAGAGACGATTACAGAAAGCTTATTAAATTTATTCATGAGAATAATCTTTTATGGGTTGTATTCGGAATTTTCACGCCTTATAAGGGTACGGATGCTTATGATGAATATAAGGACAAGGTAATTAACTTTAAGTCCTGGAGATTAGACGGTACGCATATTACGCTTAAGCCTACCAATATGTCGTCGCTTGAATATATGCTAAGGTACTATTGGATACATGTTTTGACATATCCTAAAATAATGGTTCGAACGCTGTTTGGAACCGCTTACGATACGAAGATAAAGGGTTGGTTTAAATGACACAGAAATACATGTTTGTCAGAGTACATTATGATAAAAGAGTCGCAAGCCTCGAGCCTTTGGGGCTTGAGTATTTAATGGCTGCGGTTAAGGCTGAGGGGAAGTTTGGCCTTATACACGACGAAAGCATTGAAAGTTCTTTCGGTCGTTTCGCGAGACTTCTTAAAAAAGTGGATGATAACGGCATTACTATTGTCGGCTTTTCGATAATGTCCAATACCGCATGGTATGTACTTAAACTCATTCACAAATTAAGGAAAGCAAGACCGAATGTAAAAATCATGGTAGGCGGTCCCGAAGTCGTTGTAAATTTTGAAGATTTTATGATTGATGACGTGGACTATGTATCCTTTGACAACGGCCTTGATTCGTTCAGACTGGCACTAAGAAATGACTTTGACGAAGAAGTAATCAAAACCTGTACGGGCTTTGCGGGAAAGATAAACGGAGAGTGGTTTTTAAACAAAAAGGGAGAGCCGATAAGTGATTACGGTTTACTTCCGGATCGAAGTTTCTTTTATGAGAACAGAAGTAAATTTCGCGTGCTTGCAAAGGGCTGCTTTTCAATGATGAAGACCGCATTTTCCTGCCCGCAGAACTGTAAGTTTTGTATTTCAAGACAGTTTAACAGCTGTACATACAGAGAGCGTGCGGTTGAAGAAGTAATCAACGAAATCCTATCAATTGATAACGACAAGATTTTTATTATTGACGATGATTTCCTTGTAAACAGAGACCGTGTGCTTGCAATCTGCGAGAAACTGATTGAACTTGACTGCAAGAAAACCTTTATGATCTTTGCGAGAGCTGACAGCATTTGCAGATGCGAGGATATTTTCCCGATTATTTACAAAGCGGGCTTTCGCGATATGCTCGTAGGTCTCGAAGCGGTTGAAGATACCACGCTTGAAAAATACAACAAGAATTCGAGCGTTGAATTAAATATGCGTGCGGTTAAAATCTTACGCGAATACGAAATGGTCTGCGTAGGTTTATTCGTAATCAACTACGATTTTAAGCACAAGGACTTTATGAACATCAACAAGTTCATCAAAAAGGAAAAGCTTATATGGGTGCTTTTTAGTATATTAATTCCCTTTAAGGGAACGCCCGTATATGAGGAAAACAAAGACAGACTCTACCACTACAAGTACAGAAGAACGGGCGGTACGAGTGTACTTATGAAGCCCTCTAATATGCCCATGCTTTTGTTTAAGCTCGAATTTCATTTTCTTTACTATGTAAATTATCCGCGTATTTACTGGGCCGGTTTAACACATATGTTTAATAAAAAATATAAAAACAAATGAAAATACTCCTTATCAAGCCGGAAACGGTCGGGATATTCAGTTTTACATACCTTGTAGACCATGAGCCCTTGGAGATGGAATACCTCTATACGGTTTTCACGAAGGACGGCCATGAAGCTATAATCTACGACAGAAGGTATGAACCGATATCCCTAAAAAAGAAACTGAATAAGGAAAAGCCCGATGTGGTTTGCATCACAGGTTATATCACGCAGGAAAAGCTCATAAAAAAGCTTTGTGTGGCGATTAAAAAATTTAGACCTGAGGCTAAGGTTATTTTAGGCGGTTCGCATGTGGAAATAAATTACGAGAACTTTTATGATTCCAAAGCGGATTACCTTTATCTTTTGTCGGGTTTAGACAATATGTGCAGGCTCGTAAAAGACATAGAGAAAGAAGATTTTTCGGATATCGAGGAAATCCCCGGTATCTGTTTTAAGAAAGACGGAGAGTGGGTAAGTAACCCCAAGATTTTCGAAACTCCCGAAGATTTGCCCGTTCCCGACAGAACGCATTTTTACAAGAACAAATTCCGTTTCAGGTATCTGTGCTTTAAACCGCTTGCGCTTGTAAAGAATTCATACAGCTGTCAGAGAAACTGCAATTTCTGTTTTTGTACCAATCGTAACGGCGGAAGATATGCATGCAGAAGCGTCGACAAGCTCGTCGATGAAATCGCATCCTTAGATGTTCCGGCTGTGCATATTACGGACGACAATTTCCTTGTAAACAGAGAGTATTTAAAGGAATTTATAAGGCTCGTAAAAGAAAAAGACATACATAAAAAATATCTTATATACGGACGTGCTGATTTTATCGCAAATAACGAAGACATCATAAAAGAACTCGCCGAGATCGGACTCGCTTTAATTATGGTCGGACTTGAAGCCACAAATGACGAAGAACTTGATTCGTACAACAAGCATGTATCTCTCCATGAAAACGAAGAGTGTATTCGTATATTATCCGAGAACCATATTTTCTGCGCGGGACTTTTCATCGTTCATCAGGCGATGACAAAAGAAGATTTCAAAAAGCTTTACAAATGGATTGCTTCAAGGGATATTATTCCGACCGTTTCCGTATTTACTCCGATGCAGGGTTCTGCGATGTATAAGGAGTATGAGGATAAGCTTATTACCAAGGACGTGACCAAGCAGGATTTATTCCACTGCCTGTTAAAGCCTGAGCATATGAGTGTAAGGCGCTTTACCTTTGAGTATTACAAGCTTTCGATGGGACTCGCGTTTAAAAACAGAAAATCACCGCTTTATGCGGATAACGAATATTTTAAGGGAATGCTTCATATCATTGCGGTAATTCTTTTAAAGATTAAGAGAGTATTTGTACTATAAACCATGAAGAAAAAACTTTTGTTAATCCAGCCGACTCCTTACGATCAGTACGGGAAGCTGGTAAAAAAGAAAAAATTATATTTTGTCGGTCTTGCGCTTCCTTTGCTTGCAGCCTTAACGCCCGATGATTTTGAGGTAGAGCTTTGCTACGAGACGATAGAAGATGTCCCCTTTGACACTGATGCAGAATTAATCGGTATCAGCAGTATGGGTCATGCGGTAATGCGTACCGTCGATATTGCAAAGAAGTTTAAGGAACTCGGAAAGACTGTAATCCTAGGCGGCTACATGGTGTCCTTAATGCCCGAGGAAGCAAAGAAATATGCCGATGCCGTAATGATAGGAGACTCCGAGGAAACCTGGGGCGAGATGATAAACGATTATCTAAACGGCACCCTGAAAGAGTATTACAAAAAGAAACTGACTAAGCTTGAGACTCCGCTTCCGAAATACGAGCTTGTATTAAATAAAAGAATCGGTAATTTCTTGCCGGTTCAGGCAGGAAGAGGATGTACCAAGACCTGCAGTTTCTGTTCCATATACTGCCTTTATCACGGACAGTATTTAAGAAGAAATATTCCCGATGTAATGCGTGACATTAAGCGTATAAAAGAACTGGGCTTTAAGCAGTTTCTTTTACTCGACGACAATCTTTTTTCAGACAGAAATTATGCACTTGAACTTTGTAAGGAAATATCCAAAGTAAAAATGCACTGGATGACTCAGTGCTCTATAGATATTGCAAAGGATGAAGAACTTTTAACCGCCGTTGCAAAGAGCGGCTGCTATGCGTTAAGCTTCGGTCTTGAGAGCATAAGCCGTGAAAGTCTTGTAGGCATGCAGAAAGCCTGGGCACATCCCGACGAATATTCAAAACAGCTTAAAATCATCAGAAAGCATGGTATAGATATCTCTACGGAAATGGTAGTAGGAGCGGAAGGGGATACGCTTGAATCAATTAAGGCTACCGCGAGATTTATCGAGGATAACAAAATTGCCGTACCGAGATTTTATATATTAACACCTATTCCCGGTACTCAGTATTACGACGAGATGAAGGAGCAGGATCGAATATACAATACCGATATGTATTCCTACAATGCCTGCGAAGCTGTTCATATTCCAAAGAACATGACGCCCGAGGAACTGACCAAAGCATACTGGGAGCTTTACAACGATGTATATTCCATCAGGTGTATTTTAAAACGAACAATCTTTAGCGACTGCCTGATAAAGAGACCGTATAATGCGGTATTTTACCTTGGCGTAAATCTCTTTTACAGATATCACATAAAACATGGAATCGTTCCGAATATTGTATAGGGATGAATAAAAGAGGGGGAATAAAATGAGACTGGGAACTTCTTCTCCGCTAAGTCACTTAACAGCGGAAGAATGGGCAAAGAGCTTCGCTTTGTAATGAGCGCCACAGGATTTTCCAAGGTATCGGAAATCGACGAATCTGTATTATACGAACTTTAATTTGGTGAAGAGAATTAAAATTTATTATGAAAAACGGATTAACAAAAAATTTTAAAAGATTATTGGCAGGGTTACTGGCAGCAGGCACAGCATTAATTTTCTGTGCCTGTGAACTGCCGGGCGGCGAGATTAATTATGGTGATAAGGACAAGGACACTTACCATGCTCATATTGTAAGTCCTGCAGATATCCCGGTCGATGTGCCTGAAGAAAAGCCGGATCCCGGATACAAAGAAACTTACGAATCTGCCATGATGAATTTTGTTGTTCCGAATGATTTTGACAAAATGGAATATTTTTCAAGGGAAGATTTTGAAGCAAAGAATCCTTCGAAAGAATATTCCTATGATGAAACTTTGGCCGTGACTGAAGCATATTTTTCATATATGGAAGAACTGTATGATACGGGCTGGCAGGTTAAGTTTAATTTTATCTGCATTAATAACGACAATCTGCCCGAACTGGTTTATGCATCCTATTCGGGAGATATGTCTGCAGCCGTATCCGTCGAATTTCATTTTTGTACGTATGATTTAGATGCCGGTGAAGTAATCGAAATCGGAAGCTTCTGTTCACAGTACGGAATGAGTCTCTTTTATGTTGAACGGGAAAATCTTCTCTGGTATTCGGAATATAACGATTATGATTCATATTTGAACACTTATTTTGTAACCGTTAATCAGGACAATAAATTTGAACTAGTCGCATCTTTTAAGAAGGATTATCTTAATTACGATTCGAACTCTGTGGCGTATGTAAATAATATTGAAACCGATTCGGATACATGTTCGGATTATCAGGATCAATTCACTTATCTTAACAAAGAAAGAAAAGAAATCGAGTCTTATTCTCTAAATACGCTGATATCGCTCAAGGGAATCTATGAGTATACCTATAATGAATACGAATATGAGAATTACTACAAGCAGTATGAAGATGACTGGCTTGAAGCAGCATATGAGTCTTATGCCGAAGTACTTAAAGAAAAGGCAGATGAAGTAGGATATTATTTTGCATTTCTTGATGGGGACAATATTCCCGAAATGTTTGTTAAATACGACGACAGTATATGTCTCTTAAGAACAAGTGTTTATAAGGGCGATGAAGGTTTTTCAAGATATTCTTATGAAGTGGGTAATTCTGAGTTTAACGGAGAAATTTCTTACGTCGAATATTACAGGATTATTTGTGATAAGTACACGGGAAACAGTAATATAATAAACTACAGTCTTTTCAGCGGTTATGATGTAGTTCCGATGCAAAGTTATTTGTTTACGTCTGACGGAATATTCTATATAAACGGCGGTCCTGTTAAAAAAGAAAGATATGAGGATTTCATCGGAAGATGGGATGAATATACATTTACCGAAATATCTGAAGATGATTTTTATTACAATAAAGATGAGAAAAACGTAAAAAAGAATTTCTATGAAGCAATAAAAAATTACAATCCTTAAGTTTGGAGAATAAACGTGAAAAAATATAAACTTGCAATCTTTGATATGGACGGTACGATTCTTGATACCCTAGAGGATTTAACCGATTCAACCAACTATGCCTTAAGAAAAAACGGATTTCGTGAACTTGGTATAGACGATGTCAGAAAAATAGTCGGAAACGGTCTTTACATGGAAGCCAAAAGAGCAACGCCTGAAGGCACTGACGAAAAGACCGTAATGGCAGTGTATAACGATCTTTTTACATATTACAAGGACCATAACGAAATAAAAACAAAGCCCTATGACGGAATAGTCGATGTTATAAAGAAACTGAAGGCTGAAGGCATTAAAACAGCCGTTGTTTCCAACAAAGCCGATATAGGCGTGCAGAAACTCGCCGAGAAGTATTATGAAGGATGCTTTGACTGTGCCATGGGAGAAACCAAGGGCTTTGCCTTAAAGCCTGAAAGAGATATGGTGGATGAAATCCTAAGGCGTCTTGACATAAAGACAGAGGATGCGGTTTACATCGGAGATTCCAATGTCGATTTGGAAACGTCCCTGAATTCAGAAATGGATTTTATTGGTGTATCCTGGGGATTCAGAGGCAGGAAAATGTTGGAAGAATACGGTGCGAAAACCATAGCCGATACGCCCGAAGATCTGCTTAAAATCCTTATTTAAGAGGCTTTTTGGCATCTTGGTAATGCCCTTTGTACCGCTTGGTATCCGAGGTATTGATATACCACTTCCCCTTAGATAAGATGTGCTCATAAAGACAATCTAAGGAGGATTAAACATGGATACATTAAGACTTTCAGGTAACGTTAACAATATCGAAGAATTAAGAAGAGAGGCCAAGATTTTACAGAAAAACGGTCTGCCTTACATGATGTCATCGGTAATCGTTTGGAGCATGGTTTTAGGCGTACAGATTTTTGCCACATCGCTTGACAAAGCAAATCTGCTTACATTTGTAAGTTCGGCTTTTATGATGCCTGTAGCGATTCTTTTCTCGCTCGTTCTTAAAGCAAAAATCTTTAAGAAAACGAAAAACCCTGTCAGCAAACTCGGATTTATGTGTACGATGAATCAGAACCTTTATCTTCCCATAGCGATGCTGACCTGTACATTCTTACCTCAGGCAATGCTTTTGATATATGCCATCATCTTCGGAGCACATCTTTTACCTTTCGCCTGGGTTTATAACTGCAAGGCATATACGGTTATCTCGATTATCGAAGCGGTCGGCGCAATGTTCGTATCACTGTTTTTCGGAAATGCAGGAATCGCCGCTTTTATAATAATCATGCAGGCAATACTTGTGGTTTTACTTTTTATAAATGCCCGAAAGGAAAGAATTCTTAATTGAGAGTTGAGATAATTAACAATCAGACAACTGAATCGGTCAATGTCGAAATTCACTGTAAGGATATTACGGATGAAGTCAAAAGACTTAAGAGACATATAGACAATTTCTCTACCGGTATTTCCGGAACGGAAGACGGTAATACATATATTGTCTCTCCGAATGATATCTTTTACATTGAATCCGTGGACAAAAAGACATTTATCTATACCGAAGATAAAGTATTAAGCACGGATAAAAGACTGTATGAGCTCGAAGAGATACTGGATAACAGAGACTATTTCAGATGTTCGAAATCTGTGATTATCAATTTAAACAAAGTGGTCAAGCTTAAGCCCGAGATAACCAGAAACATACTTGCAACTTTGTCGAATGACGAAGTGGTGGTTATCTCCAGGCGATATGCGACGGAACTTAAGAAACTGCTCGGAATAAGGAACTGATATGAGAAGTACAAAAGATTTTTTAATATATTTCAGAAACGCAATGTCGTTTGTATTTGCATGGCTGGTAATATGCTCCGTGATACTTAATATCGCGCTCGGAAGCAAATCGATTTCAATCGCTTTTTTAATAAAACTCTTCGCTTTATGCCTCTGGGGAGTGATTACCTTCGGAATCTGCTTCCTGACAAAAAAAATGCAAAAGAGGGGATTTATCTTTTCGCTGACACTCTTTTACGTATTGTTTATTCCTGTTGAGGTTTTGATGTTTTATCTTATGGGAATGTTCTCCACAAAGGGAAATATTATAGTATGGAGTATATTTGGAGCGATAGTGGTATTAACTTATATAATCTGCCTTGTAATCGAATTTTTTGTCCTTAAGAAACGCGAGGCGGTATATACCGAAAAGGTCTTGGAATTTAAGGCAAAATCAGCTGAATAAATATATAAATACATAAAAAGTCCGATGAGGGCTTTTTATTATGAGTTAAAAACCTATTGACACAGTAGGCGAATAGGAATAAAATTCTTTTTGGCAGGGAATAGGCTGATTATTAACCTGCCTGAAAGGAGTATCCATACATGATTTATGCAGATAATGCAGCTACAACAAAAATGAGTGATAAGGCCATTGAAACAATGGTTTCGCTTATGAAAGATACATACGGCAATCCGTCGAGTCTTTATGAATTCGGACAAAAATCCAGGGAAGTGTTGGAGGATGCGAGGGTAAAGGTTGCAAACGCTATCGGAGCAAATCCCAAAGAGATTATATTTACCTCGGGCGGAAGCGAGTCTGACAATCAGGCTATAAACAGTGCGGCAAAGGCAGGAGAGGCTTTAGGAAAGAAGCATATTATTTCATCTGCTTTTGAACATCACGCAGTATTACATACTTTAAACAAGCTTAAAAAAGAAGGATTTGAAATAACACTTCTTGATGTACACGAAAACGGGCTCATAGATCCCAAGGAAGTTGAGGATGCAATCAGAGAAGATACATGCCTTGTAACAATTATGTTTGCCAACAACGAAATCGGCACAATCGAACCGATTCGTGAAATCGGCGAAGTCTGTAAGAAGCACGGCGTGACCTTCCATACGGATGCTGTCCAGGCAATCGGACATATTCCGGTAAATGTTGTAGACGATAATATTGATATGCTTTCCGCATCAGCGCACAAATTCCACGGTCCCAAGGGCGTTGGATTTCTGTATGTAAGAAAAGGTGTAAAACTGTTTAACCTTATAGAAGGCGGATCACAGGAAAAAGGCAAGAGAGCAGGCACCGAAAACGTACCGGGTATCGCCGCAATGGCTGTTGCTCTTGAGGATGCGGTTGCAAATCTTGATAATTATTCAAAGCTTGTAACGGCCAAGAGAGACAGATTGATTGAGGGCATATCCGAGATTTCACATTCCGCTTTAAACGGCGATGCGACCAGGCGCCTTCCCGGAAATGTTAATTTCTGCTTCGAAGGAATCGAGGGTGAATCGATTTTGCTTCTTTTGGACGATAAGGGAATCGCTGCTTCATCAGGAAGTGCATGTACATCGGGCTCGCTTGACCCAAGCCACGTTCTCCTTGCAATAGGAAGAGTGCATGATGTGGCACACGGGTCATTAAGACTATCGATTGACGAGAGCACCACGGATGAGGAAGTTGAGACTATCATTTCTTCGGTCAAAGAAGTGGTTGAATACTTAAGAGGTTTTTCTCCTGTTTGGAGAGATTTGATTTCAGGTAAAAGAGAATTCATTTTATAGAATATTTAGGAGGAAAACAAAATGGCTTTATACAGTGAAAAAGTAATGGATCATTTCAGAAATCCGAGAAATGTCGGAGTAATAGAGGACGCTAACGGTATAGGTGAAGTCGGCAACGCAAAGTGTGGCGACATCATGAAAATGTATTTAAAGATTGAAGATGACATCATAAAAGATGTAAAATTCGAGACCTTCGGCTGCGGCAGCGCAATAGCATCAAGCTCAATGGCTACAGAGCTTATTAAAGGTAAGCCCGTTGCGGATGCAATGAAATTAACCAACCAGGCGGTAGCAGAAGCTTTGGACGGTCTGCCCGATTATAAGATGCACTGTTCCGTACTCGCGGAAGAGGCTATTAAATCCGCACTTGATGACTATCATAAAAGAACAGGTGAATAAAGATTAAATTCATGATTTGACTTTTTTGACTTTGAGAATATAATGTTAGTTGAAAATAACCGGCAGAGATTTGCCGGTTATAAAAAGACAACAAAGTTTGTATAAACTAACTTTTAATAAATCAGGAGAGGAGAAAGATTATGAATTTAAATACAATACTCGGACTTGCAATACCTTTCTTCGGAACGACTGCAGGAGCTGCCTGCGTATTCTTTATGAAAGACAAAATGAGCGATAAGGTTCAAAGGGGCCTTACAGGTTTTGCCAGCGGCGTAATGGTTGCTGCTTCGTTTTTCAGCCTTATAATCCCTGCAATAGAGCAGTCATCTAATTTAGGCAGTATGTCTTTTATTCCGTCTGCCATAGGCTTTTCGCTCGGAATAGTATTTCTTTTGATATTAGACTCAGTGATACCTCATTTACATCTAAATACGGATAAAGCCGAAGGACCGAAGAGCAAATTAAAGAAGACAACAATGATGGTACTGGCAGTTACGCTTCATAATATTCCCGAAGGAATGGCGGTTGGTGTCGTATATGCGGGCCTTTTATCAGGCAAGACTTCGATTACCGCAAGCGGAGCACTTGCTCTTGCAATCGGTATAGCAATTCAGAACTTCCCCGAAGGCGCTATTATTTCAATGCCTCTTTGTGCGGAAGGAAAGAATAAAGGCAAAGCATTCTTATCCGGTATGTTATCGGGTGCGGTAGAGCCTGTAGGAGCACTTATAACGATACTTGCGGTTTCGTTTATAGTGCCTGCAATGCCTTATCTATTAAGCTTTGCGGCCGGTGCAATGATATACGTTGTTGTGGAAGAGTTAATTCCCGAGATGTCTTCGGGAGAACATTCCAACGTCGGTGTAATAACATTTTCTGTAGGATTTATACTGATGATGGCGCTTGATGTGGCGCTCGGATAAAATGATATTAGAAAGGCTGCCTTGAAAAAGGCGGTCTTTTTTTATGTTAAATAATCTCTTTTATGGTAAAATGGTATGCGTGATTTGAAAGATAAAGGATAGTTTTATGAGAATAGTTAATCTTATTGAAGATACAAAAGGAAATAAAGAATGTATATCCGCTCACGGGCTTTCGTTTTATGTTGAAACCGCAAAGCATAAAATGCTGTTGGATGCAGGACCTTCCTCAGATACGCTTGAAAACGCCAAGGCGCTCGGTATAGATTTATCCGAGATTGATACGGTTGTTTTAAGCCACGGACATTACGATCACTCTGGCGGTATTATTCCTTTTACGAAGATAAACGATAAAGCACTTATTTATTTCCAGGAATCTGCAAAAGAAGATTATTATGCGGATGACGGAGAGAGCGCAATTGAAAGATACAGATATATCGGAATTGATAAAAACATCGTTTCACTTTCAAAGGCAAGGATTATAAACGGTGATACAAAAATAGACGAAGAAATTGAAGTATTTACCATAAAAAACAGAAGCCACAAGCTTCCTTCCACGAATAAGAACCTTTTGATAAAAAAAGCCGGTTCATTTGAACGCGACGAATTTAATCATGAGCATTTTCTGGTGGTAAGAGAAAACGGAAAATCATATCTTTTATCAGGTTGCGCACATAACGGAATATTAAGTATTTTAGATGCATATAAAGAAAAATATAATGAAGCGCCGGATGTGGTTATAAGTGGTTTTCATCTAATGAAAAAGAGCGATTATAGCGAGAGTGAAATCGAAGAGATAAAAGATATTGCGGAAGAATTAAAGAAATACCCTTCGAGATTTGTGACCTGTCATTGCACGGGTATTCCCGCATTTGAAATAATGAAAAATATTTTATCCGATAAGCTTGAATATGTTCATTCGGGCGAAGAGATAATTGTGTGAGGAAAGATATGAATATATACGTTGATTTTGATGACTGCCTCTGCGAGACTGCGAGAGCGTTTTCAGATATTGCACTTGAAATGTTTAATATAGATGTGCCGTATGAAAAAATGCGTTATTTTAATCTACAAATGGCATTTGGTCTTGACGACGAACAGTATGACGCACTGCTTAGAAAAGGCCACGAGCCCGAAGTGTTGTTGGGCTTTGAAGAAACGCCGGGTGCGGTAGCCGTATTAAACGAATGGATTGAAAAAGGAAATAATGTCTCGATTATTACAGGACGTCCTTTCGGTTCGTTCGAGCCTTCAAGAGAGTGGCTTGACGAACACGGACTTAAAAATGTAAAGCTTTACTGCCTCGATAAATACGGCAGGGAAAACTTTATGAAGAATTCTGATTTCAGTCTTAAGTTAGAAGATTATTACAAAATGAAATTTGATGCGGCTGTCGAAGACTCGCCCACGGCTTTTAAGTTTTTTAACCATCTGCCTGACATCAAAGTAATGGTATTTGACAGACCGTGGAACAAAGATGCAGAACTTCCGGGGGAAAATTTCACAAGATGCTTTGACTGGGAAAGCATACGTGAAAGGGTTAAGAATTCATAAGTTCTCCGAGAGTTGTTTCGGCCCAGCTGTAATTGTTTAAATAGCTTCCCTTAAAGGTCTGCGAATATTCTTCCTTGCCTGAGAGATAATCAAAGAGATCGCATTTAACCTTTTCGGTTACAATGCGTCTTTTACCGTCCACGCTTTCGACAATATCCGATACACCGTATTCTTCGAGAGTGTTCTTAAGACGAAGCGCAACTTTCCTGTATCTAGAAAGTGTGAGTGTATTGGCAGGCTCGTCTTCCCAAAGGAAACCTATGGCTTCCTCACTTGTTACAAAACCGCCTCTTCTGTCTATAAGAAGAGCAAGAAGTTCCTTGGATTTTTTGTTTCTGAAAGCAATGGGCTTATCGCCTACAAATACATCGAAATATCCGAAAGTACGAATTGATACATTGCGGTTTTCGGGAATTTCTTTTTTATAGTTTTTATCATCGTCCACGGAGTAGAGTACTACATATCTTGGCGACTTTGCATTAGTATCTTTTTGTGTGCATACCGCACGGATTTTCTTTTCGCATTCAGCCTTATAGTCAAAGTATGTGAACTCGGCCTCGCCGTTTTTAAGGAAGTTTAAAAAGTCCTCGTTGTTTGCTTCGCTCTTTGCAACAAAGTCCTTCCAGGGAGTGTATTTCTTCGTCAAAGGAATCCATTCCTCGTTTGTGTAACCAAAGAACTCGCAAACGTTTTCACTCGCGTATAAAGGCTTCATGTATTCTTCGGGTGTTACCTCAAATGCGGCTATTCCATCGGAGAATTTCATGATAAGGTCATTCATTTTTTCTTTTAGCTGCAGATTCTGATTCTTTAAATCAGACATTTCCTTGCTCTCGTGCACACGTCTGCAGCAAAAATACCCTATGGATTCGGTTACTTTAATAAAGACACCGTTGTACTGTCTTAAAACATTATCCGAAGAGATTGCCTTGTATGTGATTGTAGGCGGTTTTGCATCGGGCTCGAAGAATTTCTTACTGCTAAAATCATTGAAGAAAAGTCTGACCATTTCCGAATCGTCTTTATCCACCGAATCGGTAATAAATTTGGTCAGTGCTTCATCGAGCGGCATGGAAATATTTTCGAAATGTCTGAACATTGACGAATTGTTGCAGTAAAGACATTTAACAGTATTATTCAACGAATTGAATTCGAAGATTTTGTCGTATACTTCGCTCAATGCCTTGATATATCTGTTTGCCTCGGCAATTTCGTTGTTTTCGAAACGCTCGCTTATATCCATAAATGCGCTCTGGAATTCTTCGCTGCCGTCTTCGTTTTTGTGCTTGGTAACCCAGCCGAATACACGGATTCTGGTTCCGTCCAATCGTAAAAGAGACATTTCGCCGGCTATAGGTTTACCCGCGGTATTTACTCTGTTTAAGAACAAAGAAAAACGTCTTCTTTCTTCGGGCGGTATGAAAAGAAAGATGTTCTGCTTGTACATTTCAGGCAGATCAAACTCGGGAGAATCTACATTAGGAATGCGAAGAAAATCAATGAGCTGTTTATTTACAAATGTTACTCTGGGATTTTTCTCACATGTATATTTTAGGAATCCGCAGGGAGCGGTTTCGTCTAAGAAACGTAAGTTTTTATTGTCGATTTCAAATTCGGAAATGTCTGTTAAATAAGACGAAAGAATCATTGTGTTGTTTTCCGCTTTAACACTTGTAACAGTGTCGGAAACATAAATGATGCTGCCGTCTTTTTTTATTAAATGATATTTAGCGCTTTCGGTTGTTTCAAAAGCGCTTACTTTTTCGATTAATGTGGAATAAACTTTTAGATCTTCGGGATGAACAAGAAGAGAGTACAAATCCCTGCTTTCATCAAGGAGTTCGTCTTCTTTGTAACCGGTCAGATTTTCAAAATTCTGACTCACAAATGATAAATGTGCGGTACCGTCGAAGATATATTGATGAAAGCCGTTAATTTGAAAATTAAGTATGTCATCGGCTCTTTTCGGTGTATTGTTCATTTGTTTTCCTTTTAGCAAAGACTTAGAAGTAAACGTACATAAAAATTTTATCAGAGATAAATATTCTTTTCAACTTTCACAGTCATTTTCATAAGGAAAATTTTTATCCTCTGAGAGCCGGTTTTACGATTTTTCCGCTGATGGTTTTCGGCATTTCTTTTACGAATTCCACGAGACGGATCCATTTGTATTCGGCAAGTTTTTTATTGCAGAATTCTTTGATATCTTTTTCGAGTTTTCCGGAAGGAGTGTATCCGCGGTCAAGTACAACAACGGCTTTTATTGCCTGGCCTCGTAAAGAATCGGGAACACCTATTACACTGCATTCAGCAACTGCAGGATGTTCCATCAGTACGTTTTCAACTTCGTAAGGTCCTACTCTGAAGCCGCCTGTTTTAATGATGTCGTCGAAACGGCCGTGAAAATAGAAAGCGCCGTCCTCGTTTACATAGGCTGCGTCGCCTGTATGGTATACACCGTCTCTGAAGACATATTCATATTGTTTTTCGTTATCAAGATACGCGGAAAATATTCCTATACGCGGTGAATTCTTTTTGGGTACGATTACAACTTCGCCTATCTCTCCGGGAAGCGGGTTTTTACCGTCTTTTGTACGAAGTTCGATATTGTACAAAGGAGAGGGGATTCCAATAGAGCCCTCAGTTGCTTTGACTCCCTTAAAGTTTGCGATTAGTAAAGTAGTTTCGGTCTGGCCGTAACCTTCGGCGAGGGTAAGACCCGTCGCTTCGAAGAATTTACGGAATACTTCGGGAGAAAGCATTTCTCCGGCCGTAGTTGCATGCTTTAATGAAGGCATCTTTGGAATCCCTTTACGAACGAGATAACGGTAAACTGTGGGTGGAGCGCAAAAGGATGTAACACCGTATTTGTTTATGACATTACTAAGCTGTCTGGGTTCAAAATTGTCGAAATCATAAACCATTACGGCGCAGCCTGTGAGCCATTGTCCATACAATTTGCCCCAGGAGGCTTTCGCCCATCCTGTCTCTGCAACAGTAAAATGTAAACCGTTATTCTCGGTTTGCTGCCAGTATCTGGCAGTTATTATATGAGCCAAAGGGTAGGTGTAATTGTGTATGACGCCCTTTGGATAGCCGGTAGTTCCGGAAGTGAAATACATCAGCATAGGATCGCTTGCGAGAGTAGGAATTCGTTTTAATACATCGCCTGCTTTTTCCGTCTGCTTTGATAAATTTATAAAACCTTCTATGTCTTCTTTGACGCAGAAGAGTTTAATATTCGATTCGTTTTTTGATGCTGCTTCTTTTATCTTTTCGGGTACTTCATTCTGAGGTGTGCAAATTATTGCATCCACGCATGCTGTATTGATACGGTATGAAAAATCACTTACCGTAAGCATATGTGATGCGGGTATTGCAAGTGCGCCTATTTTATGAAGTGCGATAATCGCAAACCAGTACTCGTAATGTCTTTTTAAAACAAGCATTACGCGTGAACCTTTTTTGATACCGTTAGACAAAAATACATTTGCCATTTTGTTTGAATATTTTTTTATATCCGAAAAGGTAAATATGTGTTCCTCGCCTTCAACATTGCACCAAACAAGAGCTCTTTTGTCGGGCTCTGTTTTTGCCTGAAGGTCCACAACATCATAGCCAAAATTAAAATCGAAAGGATAATCTAGTAAAAAATCGGTTAAAGTACCGTTTGCGTCAGTAATCTCGCGACAGTAAAGTTGACTGATACTCATTTTTGTTATGCTCCTGTAACGGCGAATGAAAATTCGGCTGACATGCAAAGTTTATTGTTGACCGAGGCACTGCCTTTTCCAAAATAAAACGGGTGCTTTGAACGTGTAATCTCGCAGTTAAGTTCAACAGTATCACCCGGTCTTACGGGAGAGCGGAATTTCACATTGTTAAGTCCGGTATAAACGGGAATGCAGTTTTCGGGTATTTTTCCCTGCATCAGAACGCAGGCATTCTGCGCCATCATTTCACAAAGGATGACTCCGGGAACAATAGGGTTTCCCGGGAAATGTCCCTTTAGAAAAAATTCGTCTCCGCGCACGTGATAGTGTCCGATGGCGGTGCCGTTAATATTTTCCGAATCTTCGATAAGGAGCATATTGTCTCGGTGTGGCAGTATTTGCATTATTTCAAGTTTGTTCATATTCAGGCCTTTCTGAATGCGAGACATGCATTATGACCCCCGAATCCAAGTGAGTTAGAAAGTGCAAGGGTTATGTCGGAATTAAGGGATTTGTTAGGAATATAGTTTAAATCGCACTTTTCATCGGGTTCACTTAAGTTGATCGTTGGTGGTAATATATTTTCTTTTAAAGCCATAATGCAGGCCAACGCTTCAATAGCGCCTGCCGCACCGAGCATATGTCCGGTCATTGATTTAGTGGAACTTACGAATGATTCTCTGGCTTTTTCTTCACCGAGGGCAAGCTTTATTGCCTGTGTCTCAAGTACATCATTCATCGGAGTTCCTGTTCCGTGAGCGTTGATATATATTTTATCCTCTTCTTTATAATCAGCTTCGCTTAATGCGTTCTGCATTGCTTTTGCACCGCCTCTTGCTTCGGGGTGAGGAGCGGTGATGTGATATGCATCGCAGGTTGAACCATATCCGCAAATTTCACCATAGATATTTGCGCCTCTTTGCTTAGCGTGCTCATATTCTTCGAGTACAAGTACTACAGAACCTTCGCCCATTACGAAACCGCCTCTTCTTTTATCAAAGGGTAGAGAAGCAGCATTCGGATCACTTGAAGTGGAGAGGGCCTGCATATTTGAAAATCCTGCTATGGCAGATGCGCATATAGCGGCTTCAGTACCGCCTGTAATAACCGCATCGGAATATCCGTGGCGAATGAGTCTCATTGCTTCGCCTATTGCGTTTGACCCTGAAGCGCATGCTGTAACGGCAGGCATAACCGAACCGCGGCAGTCATATTTTATGGCAATCATTCCTGCGGCCATATTTGAAATCATCATGGGAACGAAGAGTGGAGATACACGTCTCGGTCCTTTTTCCAAAAATTTCGTATGTTCTGTTTCAAATGTGGAAATACCGCCGATACCTGTTCCTAAAATAACGCTTATTCTGTCGGGGTCCACATTTCCTTTTATGTCGCTGTCATTTAGTGCTTCTTCGGCTGCGCCCATGGCGAGCTGTGTATATCTGTCTGTTCGAAGTACTTCGTTTACATCAAGGAATTTTGAAGGGTCAAAATCCTTTACTTCGGCAGCAAGTGATGCCTTTAAATTATCCGTGTTAAAAAAGGTTACGGGTGCGATACCGTTTTTGCCGTTTTTTAATGATTCCCAGGTTTCTTTTACATTACCTCCTACGGGAGTGATTGCACCCATTCCCGTTATTACAACTCTTTTATATTCTTTATTCATTTCTTTTACTCTTTTCCTAAAATTACATGGCGATTCCGCCGTCGACCTTAAGGACTTCGCCTGTTACATATGATGCGAATACAAGATATTCGACAGCTTCGGCGACATCATCGGTATTGCCCATTCTGCCAAGGGGTATTCTCTCAAGCAGAGGATTTTCAATCTGATTCTCAGTCATGGCTGTAGCAATAAATCCGGGAGCAATAGCGTTGCATCTGATGCCTTTGGGCGCAAGTTCCCTTGCAACCGATTTGGTAAGTCCGATAAGACCTGCTTTGGAAGCAGAGTAGTTGCACTGACCGGGATTGCCTAGGATACCGGCAACGGAAGAGATGTTTATAATGCATCCTTCGCGGTTTTTAATAAATGTTCCAGACACGTGTCTTATCATATTGAAAGCGCCCTTAAGATTTGTATCAAGGACTGCGTCGTAATCGTTTTCCTTCATCATTGCAAGAAGACCGTCTCTTGTGATACCTGCGTTGTTTACAAGGATATGAATTGTCCCGAAATCGTTTTTAATCTGTGTGACGGTTTCCTTGCAGGCATTAAAATCAGACACATCCAGACAATATGCTTTTGCTTCGACTTTGTATTCGTTTATTATCTTTTTAACAACTTCGTTTGCGGCTTCTTCGTTTCCTGCGTAGATGACCGCTATATTTGCACCGTATGAAGCGAGTTTAAAAGATACTGCTTTTCCGATGCCTCTTGAACCGCCGGTAACTATGGCGGTCTTACCTGTTAAAGTTTTTTCGTTCATGTTTATACCACCAGTTCTACGGCTTTTTTAAGTATGGGTTCGGCTTCTTCGATTACTTCTTTTATGATGTCAGCCGCACTTTGTTCTTTATTTACAACTGCTGCAATCTGACCTGCTAGAAAACACCCTTTTTCGTTGTCTCCGTCGATAACGGCTGATCTTAATGCCCCGACACCTATTTTTTCAAGTTCTTCATCGGAGATATCAGAATACTCGGCTTTGAAATAATCTCTGGCGAAAGGAGTTCTCAAACTTCTTACCGGATGTCCGAGTCTTTTGCCTGTTACCATAGTGCAAAGATCATTGGCGTGTAATATTTTTTCTTTATACGAAGGATGGACGCTGCATTCGTAAGCACTTAAAAATCTGGTACCCATCTGAACTGCGGATGCACCGAGTATGAATGCTGCGGCAACACCGCGACCGTTTCCTATACCGCCTGCAGCGATAACGGGAAGGGCAGTGGCATCGCAGATCTGAGGAACGAGCACCATTGTGGTAAGTTCTCCGATATGTCCGCCGCTTTCACCGCCCTCAGCTATAAGTGCCGAGGCTCCGAGCCTGGTCATAAGCTTTGCTAATGCTACGGATGCGACAACGGGGATTACTTTGATTCCTGCGTCGAGCCATTCCTTAATATATTTTGAAGGATTGCCTGCGCCCGTTGTGACTACGTCGACTTTTTCTTCTATAACGACTTTAGCCACTTCGTCGGCGAAAGGACTTAAAAGCATAATGTTTACACCTATGGGTTTGTCTGTAAGACCTTTTGCGATTTTAATCTGTTCTCTTACATATTCACCGGGTGCATTTCCTGCGGCTATGATACCAAGTCCGCCGCCTTCGGATACGGCAGCGGCTAGTTTTCCGTCGGATATCCAAGCCATTCCGCCCTGGAAAACAGGGTACTTAATACCCAACAGGTCGCATACTGCAGATTTAATCATGACTGTGCTCCTGCAGCTGCAGTTTTTTTCTGAATAAATTTATCGAGATCGTCAATGGTGTCGACTTTCTCATCAAGATCGATTTCGATTCCGATTTCGTCTTCAAGATTCATCAGAAGTTCTACGGTATCGAGAGAGTCGATTCCAAGTTCGAAGATTTTGCTTTCGGGTTTGATAGTTGATACATCACATCCGGTACGTTCGGAAATGATTTTTGCGATTGCGTCAAAGTACATAATTCTAGTAGCCTCCAAGATGTATTTACGGAAGACCAGTTTGTCGACCGATAACACACATTTTAAACGTGTCAAGTTCCTAAAGAATGGCATTTGCGTTCCTTAAGCGTTCCATTTAAAAAATTTTTAAAAAAATTTAAGTTGAAACAAAAAAATGATAAAATAAATATCGATGATTATTTAGGTTGAGCAGTTAATTATTTGAACAGATTTATGAGGGCTGATATGGGTGATAAAAGAAAATGGAGTGCAGGAGGTTACACTTCTTTAGAAAAAGACGGTAAAGGTGTTTCTGCCGGAAACGTATACGAAAAGTATCAGGGTAAAGTTGCTGAAGGCCACGGATCGTGGGAGGTAACTACCGGAGAAAAGATTGCCATGATTGTAATTATGGTTGTATCCGTGATAGTTATAGCTACGGCTTTTGTAATCTTTTTCTTGCCGGTTCCGCTCTTGGCGAAGATTGTTTCTTTTATAATTGCAGGTATTCTTTTCTTTGTATTAATCGGTGGCTTCTTACTGATTGTTGTATTACGTCATAATAAAAAGGAGCCGGGTGAAATGCATTATTATGATGTGGATTATGAAATCAACAACATTAACGGCAAAGGGTACGATAATACAAAGGAAATTACCAAGGAAGAGTTCCTTTCTTCGGGTGATAAAAAAGACAAATAACAATTTGTTTGAAGAAAAGGCATCTGTGTGATAAAATACTTCTCGCATGTCAAACACAAGAAAGCACACTTTTTTGAGGTGATATCCATGAAACAAACTGCTAAAGAAGCGAACATAAGAAATTCAAATATTGAGCTTCTGCGAATAGTATGTATATTTCTGATAATTCTTCGACATTACAGTACACAGGTGAATTATGGCGATATAAATACTGAGGTATGGACATGGCAGAGATTATTCCTTCAGGTAATTACCATCGGAGGATCTACGGCAAATAATATTTTCCTATTGATATCAGGATATTTTCTGATAGGGAAAAAGGTGAATTTTAAGAGAGTGGTAGTCCTGATCGCCGAGATGTTTTTCTATAGCTGGATTATAATGATAGTTCTGTACACAACGGGGGTATTACCATTTTCATTTAAAGAAATGGGGAAAGCACTGTTCCCGATTTGGTTTGGGTATAACTGGTATGTTTGCTGCTATGTAATACTATGTTGTTTCCTTCCGTTTATCAATCCGTTTTTAGAGAGTCTGAGCAAAGAAAGATATCAAAGACTTTTAATGATAAGCATCCTTATTTGGAGTGTTGCATATACTTTTTACGGGAAAAACTATTTAGGTACGGATTTTAGTATAGATCATTTTGTTATTATTTATGCTTTGGGCGGATATATAAAAAAGTACGGCCTCAGTCTGAAAAAGATGAAATGGCGGAATTGTTTTATAATATGCGCACTGGTGCATATTGCAAGTGTATTGAGCCTGAATCTGCTTGGTAAATATCTTGGGGTGAAAACTCTGATAACTCATGCGACATTCTTTTCGGACGCAACTAATATTTTATCGGTGATAGTTGCAACATCCGCGTTTGCCTGGGTAATATCAGCGAAACCTCATTATTCCAAAGGAGTAAACATTATTGCAAAATCCGTGATTGGTGTGTTTTTGATACACCATAATCCGCTTATGAGGCAGGTTCTTTGGGAAATACTCTATCCGAATGTAAATTATTTTACCTCAGACTATTTTGCACTGCACTGCTTAATTAAGGTTAGCAGCATATTTGTTGCCTGCATTCTTATTGATCAGGTTCGGCTTTTGACTGTTGACAGGTTATTTAATATATATCTTGATCATCACTGGGAATCAATATGCTTAAAGTGTAATAAAATCAAGGATAAGGTAAAACGACTGGATTTATTCAAGCCTGATGAACAATAGCATGTGTAACACTAAATGTAATACCTGTTTCACTTGACTACTTTGAAAAATTGTGAAAATCAACGTTTAAGGAGATAAAAGATATATGAAATTAGGAATCGAGCGAAAGTGCCGATTTTTAGGAAAAATCTCCGAAACCCGCATAAACAGAGGCTTTGCAAACCCGCATAAAATCTGGATTCTGAAAAATTGTTTTTTATAGTTTCATTTATCTTTTTACAGTTTCACCGAAGTTGGGTACGTGGTGGGTACGTAAAAAGGGTACGTAGGTAACAAGAAAATAGAGTCCTAATGCTTTTTTGAAAAAATATGAATTTTCTCATTTTGAAATCAGCCGCAAAGGCTGATTTTTTCTTATGTACCCAGGTATTATGTACCTACCCCAGTTTCACTTTTTTCAAAGTACCCATGTTTGTAACTACACATACCCAGGCGACGAGATTTTTAGGGATTTTTCCACTAAAAAAGGCAAACCTAGTTTTGGTAGGTTTACCTTCTCATAAAAAATGTTTTTTCAAAAACTTTACGGTTTAATCATCATCGTCATCAAATCTGTTGTTTCTGTTATTGTCATCTCGCCATCCTGAATTGAGATGAAGTTCTCCTGTGTTTAAATCCATAGACATATGATCGCCCATACGCATATTCATATCGCCGTTTGTATCGATTCCGAGGTTACCGGATGTAGAGAAGATAAAATCGCCATCGTTGTAATCGAAAATATTAGCCATTGTTTTTGCCCTCCTTTAATTTTAACCATTACAGATAATTGGCGTATCAGTGAAATGCCATATTCAAAAAACTCAAGCATCTGAATACTTCAACATAGGAACGAACAAATTGTATGAAATTGCCAATAA